>SBFL01000359.1 GCA_006227965.1 Bacteroidota bacterium
AGGACAAATAGCCCAGCCATAGCCAGGATGGAGAATAATTTTTTCATTTTTTCAAACTTAAATTTAGATTAGTTATTAGGGTTAAAGATATAAAAAAATTGCAACTAAAAAATTAAAATAAAGGGCGCCCTGTGCCGAAAAACTCAAAAAAAACAGGGCCTTGAAATCAAATTATCCAAAGACGAGAAAAATCCTTGCGGATTTTTCAGTTTTAACCAACTTGGCAGAGAGGAAGGGATTCGAACCCTCGATCCGCTCTCGCGGAAACACACTTTCCAGGCGTGCGCCTTAAACCACTCGGCCACCTCTCTATTTTTTCCCCGATATGGGGGTGCCCAAGAAACAAAAAAAATAGGATTATATAAAATTTTGAGTGGAGATTTTTAGGTCATTTCCCCCCTGAGGGAAGTTTCGAAAATGGTTTTAAACGATTTTGATGAAACCCCGCTGCCGAGAAGGTACATGAGCTTGGTAAGGGCGGCTTCTGATGTGATATCCTTCCCGTCAATCAGCCCCATTTCATCCAGAGAGGCACTGGTCTTGTATTTCCCCATCAAAACACTGCCACCCGGGCATTGCGTCACATTTACCAGCTGCACCCCCCTGGAAATGGCATCCTTAAGCAACGTGAGAAACCAGGTGTCCGTAGGGGCATTTCCCGCCCCGTAGGATTCCAACACCAGGGCCTTTAGTTCCGGGCTTTCCAACAGGCTTCGGACCCAGCCCGGATGGATGCCGGGAAAGAGCTTCAGCAGGCCAACCCGGTTGTCCAGATCGGTATGCACCTGCAGCTTCTTCCGGCCAGGGGGCTTCCACAGGTATTCTTCCATGATCCTGAGGTGTACCCCGGAGGTCCCCAGGACCGGGAAATTGGGAGAATCAAACGCCTGAAACTGCTCAGCGCTCATCTTCGTGGTGCGGTTCCCCCTGTACAGCGTGTTTTCAAAATACAGGCAAACCTCCTGTACCACTGGATGGCCGCCCTTTCGGAGGGAGGCGACCTGTATGGAGGTAATCAGGTTTTCCTTGGCATCGGTTCGCAGGTCCCCGATGGGAAGCTGTGACCCCGTAAACACAACGGGCTTGGCAAGGTTCTCAAGCATAAAGCTCAGGGCCGAAGCGGAATAACTCATGGTGTCACTCCCGTGCAGGATGACAAACCCGTCAAAGCGATCATAATGCCTTTCTATGAGGGAAGCAAGAAATTTCCAGTGTCCGAGATTCATATCGGAGGAATCGATCGGACGATCGAATGAAACAGAGTGGATCTCACAATCAAGCTGATAGAGTTCCGGTATATTTTCCACGAGCTTTTCAAAATCAAAAGCCTTCAGGTGCCCCGATTCATAGTCCTGTACCATACCAATGGTACCGCCCGTGTAGATAAGCAGTATGTTTGGCACCTTATTCTTCATTTTTTGATCCCATGTTTTTCTAAAGCTTCGCAACCGATTCAACAGCCAAAGACGGCCTTTGAGTTCTCCGTGGTTACCCGTGCAATTTCTTCCTCAGAGATGCCGTATAATTCAGCCAGTCTTTTGGCCACAAAACGAATATAGGAACTCTCGTTTCGTTTTCCCCTGTGAGGTGCCGGGGCCAGGTAAGGCGCATCGGTCTCCAGGACAATATGATCCAGAGCCACCTGGCTGAGGAACTGATCAATCTTACCGTTCTTAAAGGTAACCACTCCGCCGATCCCGAGTTTCATGTTCAGGGAGATCGCCTTTTCTGCCTGCTGAAAGGTCCCGGTAAAACAATGAAAAATTCCCCGGAGGCGTTCGTGCCTTTCGGATTCCAGTACCTCGAAAATTTCCTCAAAGGCATCCCGGCAATGTATGACTATCGGCAGGTCATGTTTGATAGCCAGCCGGATCTGTCGCCGGAAGGCCCGGATCTGGTCCTGCAGGCGTGAGGTATCCCAATAAAGATCGATCCCTATCTCTCCGACGGCCACATATCCCCCTTTATCGAGGGATGCCTCCACCCTGTCCAGTTCTTCCTGACAGCTGTCCCCCACATGGCTCGGATGCAGGCCGGTCATCAGGAAAACCGAGTCAGGATACGCCGCCTTGATGAGCTTCATCGCCTGGTCATAGGAGGAATCGATGGCCGGAAGAAAAAAACGTTCAACCCCAGCAGCACGGGCCCGGGCCATTACCTCATCCCGGTCCGCATCGAAGGCTTCAGTGTACAAATGTGCATGGGTATCGGTCAGCACCATGCCACAAAAATAGGATTATCTTTGCTGAAATATCCCTATGGCTTCTCTTAAAAAATACCTGAAGGAAAAAGGGTTCGTTCCTGTTCAAATGCGGCGAACCAGCACAGACCATTTCGAAGTGGAGGGCATCCTTAATGGACAGTCCGGGCGCTTTATCGTTGATACGGGTGCCTCCAACACCTGTGTTGCACTGGAACACGCAGACCGGTTCGGCCTGGTGTCTGAAAAGGCAGAGATTAAGGCCGCCGGAGCGGGCAATGCCGAAATGGATGCCTGGATTTCTCATGAAAATTCGCTCAGACTGGGTAAATGGAAAAAGAAAAAACAACCCATAGTGTTGTTCGACCTAAGCCATGTAAACCTGGCCCTGACCGCCAGAGAATCAGGAGCAGTGGATGGCATTATCGGGGCTGATATCCTCAAGGAGGGAAAAGCGGTGATCGACTATCGAAAAAAGAGGCTTTACCTCAAAAAATAAAACCCCGGCCCTTCCATTTGTCAGAATTGCCGGGGTCCCTGTTCTTTGCCCTTATGCTAAAGTTCCAGGGCTTTTTTCAAGTCACCATCCATAAGGTGTTCCACAGGGTTTTCAATCCCTTCCTTAACGGCCACTAGGAACCCGACGGATTCCCGCCCGTCAATGATCCGGTGGTCATAGGAAAGGGCCACATACATGACTGGGGCCACGACGATCTGCCCATCCCTGACCACGGGGCGCTCCACAATGTTGTGCATCCCAAGGATCCCACTCTGGGGCGGGTTGATGATAGGCGTTGACAACATGGACCCGAAAACTCCGCCATTGGAGATCGTAAAGGTACCCCCTGTCATTTCATCCACGGTGATTTGCCCTTCACGGGCACGGGTTGCCAGTCGTTTGACTTCGGCTTCGACCCCCCGGAAACTAAGGTTTTCGGCGTTTCGGATAACCGGTACCATAAGGCCTTTAGGTCCGGAAACTGCAATACTGATATCGCAGAAATCAAAACTGATCATCTCTTTGCCGTCAATCATGGAATTGACGGAAGGGAACATTTGCAGGGCCCTGATAACAGCCCTGGTAAAAAAGGACATAAAGCCCAGGCTAACTCCGTGCTTCTCCATGAAAGCTTCCTTGTACTGTCCCCTGATCTCAAATACGGCCGTCATATCCACCTCGTTGAAGGTGGTCAGCATGGCAGTTTCATTCTTGGCGGACACCAGTCTCTCAGCCACTTTCCTTCTCAGCATGGAGAGCTTGGCCCTGGATTCAGTCCTGGACCCGCCTCCCGGGCTTCCCATGGACGGGACTGCATTTACGGCATCCTCTTTCAGAATTCGGCCCCCTTTGCCGCTTCCTGAAACCGTGGACGGATCGATGCCTTTTTCGTCCAGGATCTTGCGAGCAGCCGGGGAAACCGCCCCAGCTGCATAAGACGCGGCTTCCTTTGGTGGCTTGGCTGTACCGGCCTTTTCAGGTTTTTTAGGCAGCTCTGTGGCCTTCTCCTCTTTTTTCGAAACTTCCCTGCCGCCTTCCTCCGGCTTCTGAGCATCTGTATCGATCAGACATACGACCTCCCCCACGGCGACGGCATCCCCTTCCTCTGCCTTCAGGGTGATAATACCGCTTGCCTCTGCCGGAAGTTCCAGGGTGGCCTTGTCGGAGTCCACCTCGGCGATGGCCTGGTCCTTTTCGACGTAGTCTCCGTCCTTGACAAGCCACTCCGCAATCTCAACTTCCGTGATGGATTCCCCGGGGGAGGGGACTTTCATTTCTAAAATCATGCGAGGTACTTTTTGTTGTTGTTATGTAGTATTGGTGTTTTTATTTCTTTGTGATTATCCCGTGACTCCCTCCCTGGATTTTGGCTGGGTCTGATTGTCCTTGGTTTTGTCAAATACAAAGTCGATAACCTGCTGGTGGCGCATCTTCGAGCGCACCGCACTTCCGGCAGCCGGGGATGCGTAAATCCTGCGCGAGGCCACCCTGAATCGTCCCGCTTCAGGTAAATGCATCAGCAAGTGGCTCCAGGCCCCCATGTTCCTGGGTTCTTCCTGGGCCCATACCAGGTCCTCTGCACCCCTGTATTTTTCGATAATTGCACGGATCTGATCTCCCGGCAGGGGGAATAGCTGTTCAATACGCACCAGGGCGACGTCGTCTCTGTCTTGTTCTTCCTTCTCCTGAAGCAGGTCGTAATAGAACTTTCCGGTGCAAAAAACCAGGCTCCGCACTTTGGCAGGATCTGCTGCAGCATCATCGATGACCTCCTGGAAACTGCCCTCTGCAAGTTCCTCCACAGTGGAAACGCATTTCGGATGCCTTAGCAGGCTTTTGGGGGTGAAGACCACTAATGGCTTACGGAAGCCGGCCAGCATTTGCCTCCTCAGCAAATGATAGAGGTTTGCAGGCGTACTGCAATCCGCCACGTACATGTTATCGCGGGCACAGAGTTGGAGATAGCGTTCCATTCGTGCAGAGGAATGCTCCGCCCCCTGTCCTTCATACCCGTGAGGCAGGAACATGACAAGGCCGTTCTGTAATTTCCACTTGTCCTCGGCCGCGGAGATATACTGATCGATCATGATCTGGGCCCCGTTGCTGAAATCCCCGAACTGGGCTTCCCAAATAGTAAGGGTGTTGGGGCTCGCCATGGCATAGCCGTAGTCAAAACCCAGTACCCCGTATTCGGACAGGAGGGAATTGTAAATCTGAAAATGACCCTGTTCCCCAGAGATATGATTGAGAAGCATTACTTCCTCCTCGCTTTCCTCTACCTTCATTACGGCATGGCGGTGCGAAAAAGTTCCCCGTTCCACATCCTGGCCTGTGATCCGGACCCCATAACCGGCATCCAGCAGGGTCCCGTAGGCAAGGAGCTCTCCCATCGCCCAGTCTAGGCGGTTGGTGTCAAAAAACATCTTATGCCGGTCCCCAACCAGGCGTTCCACCTTCCTGAGGAACTTCTTGCCCTGCGGCAGGCGGGTGATGACTTCCGCGATATGCTCCAGGCGTTTTCGAGGGAAGGTCGTGTCCACCTTTTCAAGCATCTCCCATTCCCTGACATTTTCAAATCCGCTCCATTCATCCTGCATGAAGGGCTTGATGACGGTTTTCTCCTCCTTGCGGCTGTCCTCGAGTTTCTCTTCCAGGGATGCCTTGTACTGGACCTCCAGATTTTTCACGTGGTCCTCGCCGATAACTCCTTCGGATATCAGCCTGGAGGCATAGATGTCCCTGGGGTTTTCGTGTCTGGCAATGATCTTGTATAGCTTGGGCTGGGTGAACCTGGGTTCATCCCCCTCGTTATGTCCGTATTTCCGGTACCCCAGCAAATCCAGGAAAACGTCACTCCGGAAACGCATTCGGTATTCCAGGGCAAAAAGCGCGGCATGTACCACAGCTTCCACGTCGTCGGCATTTACGTGGAGCACGGGGGAAAGGGTTACCTTCCCGACATCTGTACAGTACGTGGAAGTCCTTCCGTCCAGGTAGTTGGTGGTAAATCCAATCTGGTTGTTTACCACTATATGTATGGTCCCGTCAGTCCGGTATCCATCAAGGCCTGCCATTTGAACGACCTCATAAACTACCCCCTGACCGGCGATAGCCGCGTCCCCGTGTACCAGGATGGGAAGCACTCTGGAGAAATCATCCGGAAAATGGGCGTCCTGCTTGGCACGTGTAATACCTTCCACCACAGGGCCCACTGCCTCGAGGTGCGACGGGTTTGGGGCGATATTCATGTTGATGCGCTCCCCGGATTCGATTTCCCGCTCTGAGGTCCAGCCCAGGTGATACTTCACATCCCCGTCGAAAACTTCCTGCTCATAATCCTTTCCGTCGAACTCACTGAAGATATCCTTTGCCGATTTTCCAAAAATGTTGGTCAGGACATTGAGCCGCCCCCGGTGAGCCATGCCCATAACGAACTCCCGAACCCCCATTTTGGAGGCCCGTTCCAGGATTACGTCAAGGGCAGGTATCAGAGATTCATTCCCCTCGAGGGAAAACCGTTTCTGACCCACGTATTTTGTATGCAAAAAGGCCTCAAAGGAAACCGCCTCGTTTAGCTTGAAGAGAATATGCTTCTTTCGCTCCGGGGAGAAATCAGGATGGTTGCCGTTGACATTCAGCCATTGCTGGATCCACTCTACCCGTTCCGGTTTCCGGATATACATATATTCTACACCGATGGCATCACAGTAAATCTGCTGAAGGTGTTCGATGATCTCCTGAAGGGTGGTGGCTCCTATGCCCAGGATTTGACCTGCACTGAAAACGGTATTCAGGTCTCCCTGGTCCAGTCCGAAGTTTTCTATATCCAGGGTGGGGGAATATTTTCTGCGTTCCCGTACCGGGTTTGTTTTTGTGAATAAATGCCCCCGGCTCCTGTAGCCGTCAATCAGCCGTACGACCTGAAATTCCTTCTGCATGGATTCGGGCACGGGCAAGGCCTGACCGGCTTCGGTATGAACAATCCCCCGATCTGCATCCACCCAGGGTTCTCCCTGGGCGCTTTCCATCCCAAAATCAAACCCCTGGAAGAAAGCCCTCCAACTTGGCTCCACGCTATCCGGATGAGCCAGGTACTGATCGTACAGGTCTGAAAAAAAAGCGGTGTGAGCCGCGTTTAAAAAGGAATACTTATCCATCAAAAAGTCTTACTTTGGTACTGCCAGTTAAACGGATCAAAAATACAACATTTAAGCCGTATTCCCGTGCAATGGATAATAATCGCACAAATAGGTGAAATAACTTGAAAGTTGCGGCAAACGCGCTTATATTGTAGAAAATGAAATCCATATACAGGCATCAATAGATATGAAAAACATTCTTCCCATTCTTTTTTTCTCAGTCAGTTTTGGAGCTTTGTTTGCCCAAACCGATGGAGATAAGAACCCCATCCTAACAGACAGATTTTTGGCCAGGGCTGCTTTGTTTGTGCCCGACAGAGCGGTACAGGTGGGTGCAAAAGGTGAAATTTCACCCGAAAATTCTGAGGATATTGATTTTGGCAGAACCTTTGACCTGGGAGGTACTGAAAACACCCTTAATCTTGATTTTATATGGAGATTCTCCAAATCCGGGTTCTGGTCTGTTCGGGGACAGTATTTCAGGGTTAGTGCAGCAAAGGAAGTCTCGTTGGAAAGGGAAATTGAGTGGCAGGATGTCATATACCAGGCGGGGGCCAGGGTCAAAGCAGGGTACGGGCTTTCATTGTACAGGATTTTCTTTGGGCGCGTCATAAGCACGGGGCAGAAGCACGAATTAGGGGGTGGTCTGGGTATTCACGGACTCAATACGAATGCCTTTATTGAAGGTGAGGCCTTTGTTGACGACGCCTCAGTTGGTTTTAGCAGAGAAAATGTGAGCATATTTCTTCCCCTTCCCAATATTGGCTTTTGGTATATCTGGGCACCTACACCAAAATGGTCGTTCTCAGCTTCAATTGATTGGTTCGGGATAAAGGTTGGCGATTATTCCGGAGGTTTGTGGAATCTCAGTCCCGGTGTCGGCTTCCAGGCCTTTAAAAATATCGGCTTCAGCGTTAATTACCATTTTTTGAATTATTACGCAGACATAAACAAAACCAGGTGGAATGGCAGTTTTGATATGACCTTTCAGGGGCCTTCCTTTGGCGTCACTGCCAA
>SBFL01000328.1 GCA_006227965.1 Bacteroidota bacterium
ACAAAGGCATAAAGCCGTGGAAGGTCCCTTTTGAACTTTTTGGCCAGAATTATTTTGTGATCCTCTATGGAGGGCGCAATTTTAATGGGGATACAGGAAAAGAAAAAGAGCGAAAACAGCAGGCTCAAAAGTAAAAGCGACTTATTCATGTCCCCTTTTCGAAAAAGTATATCAAGAATTATACCAGCTGGATTTCTCCACCAAAGAAAAGCAAACAACGGCCATAATCCATCAGATGCAGGTACCGAAAAAAGTCATTTTAATACCTTTAAATGGAAATACTCATTGCCAGAAATATTGTTGGCAGGCGCGCTCGGACAATGAAGGGGGGCTCTGTAAAGCCTTTGTAACAAATCAAAAGTGAATATGGGCCATATAGTAAAATACCCGGGCACAAGCAGGCATGCCCCAGGTATTAAATTAAAATTCATCCCGGATGACCTTTAAAAAAGAAGTTCAGGCTCAGGGCTATGCTTCTGGGGGTATCTGGGTAAAACTTTCAGGAAATAAAACATACCTTAGGCCACATGTACCACTGAAGACAGTACCGGCTTATTGATTGATTGGAAGACAATGCCAAAAAGACCAACTATGTTTAAATTGACTGTGTATACATTGTTTCTCGTTTGTTCTTTCGCCCTCACTGGACAGAACAACAAACAGGATTCCACCTCCATCCCGGAACCAAAATCCTTCATTACCTCGCATCAAATCAACAGTGGGGGCAAGGCCATTCCCTACAGGGCCGTTGCCTCAGAAACGTATCTGAAAAATGGCTCCGGTGAGCCGGTGGCCTCCCTCTGGTCTGTGGCTTACCTAAAAGCAGACGCAAAAGACGTCAGCAAACGCCCCGTTACCTTTGTGTTTAACGGGGGTCCGGGATCGGCTTCCGTCTGGTTGCATATGGGCATGTTCGGCCCTGAGCTGGTAAAGGTGGAATCAGACGCCAAAGAAGATGATGGAGCCGCTCCTTATAACCTGGTCCCCAATTCGAACGCCCTTCTGGATTTGACCGATCTGGTCTTTATCGATCCGGTGGGAACCGGCTACAGCCGCGTTATTGGAAAAGGCAAAGTCGAGGACTTTTGGGGGCTTAACCAGGACGCCAAATCCATTGCCAATTTCATGAGGGTATGGATTACGGAAAACAATCGCTGGTTTTCGCCAAAATACATTGCCGGTGAAAGTTTTGGCACTACCCGGGCGGCCGCCGTGGCAAATGCCCTGGAAGGGGATGGGCAAAACATGGCCTTAAACGGCCTGATCCTGATTTCCCAGGCACTCGATTATGCCGGGTCCACCTCGGTCCACGACAACATCACCTCTTATTTGACCTACCTGCCCAGCATGGCCGCCACTGCCTGGTACCACAAAAAGGCGGGGCAGGGCAAGACCCTGGAAGCCTTTATGGAGGAGTGCCGGAAGTACACCTACCATTCGTATGCGCCGGTGCTTTATAAGGGTTCCCTCCTTACCGTAGGTGAGCGAGAGGAGGCAGCCGAAAAACTGAGCTATTTTACCGGCCTGAGCAAGGCCTATATCCTGAAATCGGACCTCCGGGTCCTGATACCGCGATTCCAAAAGGAATTGCTCTCTGATAAGGGCCTGGCCATCGGCCGGCTGGATGGGCGCTTTATGGGGGATGAAGCGGATGAGTTATCTGACGGCCCGCACCTGGGAGATCCGGCCAGCTATCAAATAAGCGGGGCATATACCGCTGCCCTGAACCATTATTTTTCTTCCAAACTCAAGGTGAAAATGGATCGCCCGTATGTTACTTCCAATGGTGAACTTTCCCGAAAATGGAAGTGGAGGACGGTCCCCGAGGGGAGCTACTGGGAACCCACGGCGGTCAACGTTACCCGCAGGCTGAGTGAGACCATGCGCAGGAACCCGGAAATGAAAGTGATGGTGGCCAGTGGGTATTATGACCTGATCTGTCCGTTCTTCGATGCGGAGTATACCTTTGCACGCAATGGGATAGAGCGGGAAAAAATAGTAATGACCTATTACGAAGCAGGCCATATGATGTATACCCATGAGCCGGATTTTATAAAACTGTCCAATGACATACGGCGGTTTTTGTCGGATTAAAGGAGCGACTCTCAACAAGATTTGTAAAAACCAGGCCTTTTTAAAACATTGATATGAAAAATATTACCTCACTCCTGTTCATTCTCTGCCTGCTCCCCGCTATGCTGAACTCCCAGGCAGACATCGGGGTCAATCTTTCCGAGCTGGATACCTATTTCCGGAAAATGGTCGACGACTGGGACATCCCCGGTGCCTCCATCGGTATTGTTAAAGATGGCGAACTGGTGTTCACAGGAAATTACGGGGTGCTGGAAGCCGGGAAGGAAGGTGCCCCGGATGCCAATACCCTGTATGCAATTGCCTCGAATTCCAAGGCCTTTACCTCAGCTATGATCGGCATGCTGGTGCAGGAAGGCAAGATGGACTGGAACGACCCGGTCCGGAAGTACCTGCCCTATTTTAACCTGTATGACTCCTGGGTGAGCGAGCACACCACCATCCGGGATATCCTGAGCCACCGGGTAGGACTGGGGACTTTCAGCGGGGACAATATCTGGTACAAGTCTGAGCTCCCGGCCCGGGAATTGATCAAAGGCTACCGGCACGTGCCCAGGGCGTACGAATTCCGGTCAGGCTATGGGTACTCCAATTTGATGTACATCGCCGCGGGGGAAATCATTGAAGTGGTCACTGGCAGGAGCTGGGCCGAGAATGTACAGGAGCGGATCCTGGAACCCCTGGGGATGAACCGGACCATCGCCTCCTTAAAGGAGCTGGAAGCAAAAGGAAACTACGCCACCCCCCACGCCCGCAACGAGGAGGGTAATTATCCGATCCCCTGGGTGAGCTGGGACAACGTGGCCGCTACGGGGGGATTGATCTCCAGCGTATCCGACCTGGCCAAATGGATGGTCTTCAACCTTGACAACGGAATCCACGAGGGAGATACGCTGCTCTCCAGAGAAACCCGCAACATGGTCTGGACCCCGCATAACAACCATATAGTGGACCACACGAGCCCGAACGACTTCAACCGGCATTTCAGCTCCTATGGCCTGGGCTGGGGGCTTAGCGACTATCACGGCCGCCTCCGGGTAGGCCATACGGGAGGCTTCGATGGCATGATCACCGCTGTCACCCTGATCCCGGATGAGGACCTCGGCGTGGTAGTGCTTACCAACGGGGTAAAAAGCCCCATCATGGCAGCCACGTATTACGCCCTGGACCACTTCCTTGGGCTGCAGCCAGTGAAGGACTGGTCTGCAGAGTACCTGGAGCGCACCAATGAGCGCATGGCAAATGATACCCGGATCACTGAACGCAAGGCCAAACGGGTCATGAACACAAAGCCTTCGATTCCCCGTGAAAAGCTCACAGGGACTTACAAGTCCGATATCTATGGCAAGATCAGTGTCCTGGAGAAAGATGGTAATCTAAAGCTGGATTTTTCCAGCTCCCCCCTGCTCTCGGCCACCCTGACGCACTGGCATTACGACGTCTGGGAGATCCACTGGGACCACCCCCAGGCCTGGTTCAGCTTCGGGACGGTGCAATTCAACACGGACAACAACCTGGAGGTAACCGGCTTCGATTTTGATGTGCCCAACGACGATATTTTCTTTGAAGAGCTCAAACCATATCGGTTTGGTAATGTGGATGGCAGAAAATAAATCTGAACAGCTACCATGGAACCAAGAAAAGTAAACCTGGCCGAGAAGTTCAGCGCCTTTGAAGATTACTGGAACCCGCGAATCGCAGGAGCACTAAACGGGCAATACATAAAACTGGCAAAGCTGAAGGGCGACTTCGTGTGGCACCAGCACGAAAATGAAGACGAATTGTTCCTGGTCATTGAGGGGACGTTGTACATCGAACTGGCCGACAAAACCCTGGAAGTAAACCCCGGTGAATTTGCGATCATCCCGAGGGGGGTCCTTCACAGACCCAGGGCTCCTGAAGAGGTAAAGGTCCTCCTTTTTGAGCCCCAATCCACCCTTAACACCGGCAACCTTGAAAACGAGCTCACCAGAAGGAAGCTGGACAGCATATAGATTGAAGCGGAGGCAGAGCTACTCGGGGATAAATACCGTTACGCGGGTTCCTTTTGTGATTTAATGGTATTTGATGGCGGATACCATATCATGAAATAAAATGAAGCCTCCACCAAAACTTTAAGCCATGTCCTTGCCAGGACTTAGCCAGGCGACATCCTGCCAAAAAGTGGTCAAATTCCATCTGCCGAATTTCGGTTTGCCTGGAATCCCATTATGTGATCCACCCGGGAAACAACCACCTTAAGACCCCTGCGCTTTTGCTTAAATTTTGCTACCTTACCAGGGCACCGGCAATTTCGGCCCGTTTATCTTCTGGGCCTCGAAGGCCGGGGGTAAATCATGACGCGTTTGTTTTAAAATATCTCATAAGTAAACCTTTATTACATGCGAAATCCTTCTGTTTTTTTACTGCTGTTTTTAATGGCATTCGCTGCCAATGCTCAAACCGAAGATCTGATTCTGTTGCGTACCCCGGCCCTGAGTCCTGACGGCAGGCAAGTGGCTTTTTCCTATCAGGGAGACATCTGGCGTATGCAAAAAGATGGTACTGACCTGGTCAGGCTTACCATTCACGAAGCCTATGAAACGAATCCTGTCTGGAGCCCGGATGGTTCACAGATTGCTTTTTCAGGCGGCAGGTATGGCAATAACGATGTGTTCATCGTCAATGCGGATGGGGGTGTCCCCAACCGGCTGACCCATCATTCTGCAGGGGATATGGTCTACAGCTGGGAAAAAGACAAGCTCCTCTTTACGACCACCAGAGCCTTCCGGCAGGTAGAAAGGGACGCGGAAATCTACCAGGTGGCTCCTTCCGGGGGCACCCCGGAGCGGCTTCTCGATGCCGTGGGTGACATGCCAGCGCTGTCTCCGGACGGCAGGTATATTGCATTTACAAGGGGAGCCTGCCGGGTAGCACGTGAACAGTATGAGGGTCCTGCAGATCTCGAAATCTGGCTCTACGACACTCAGAACAAAGCCTATTCCCAGCTTACCGATAATGAGGTGAATGACTACATGCCCCGGTGGGCAGACAACGCCACACTGACTTATATAAGTGCGGCCTCAGGGCGATATAACCTGGTGAAACAGCCGATCCTGCAGGGCCGGAAGTCTGGGGAGGCAGAGGCCGTTACCCAATTCACGGAAGACGGGGTGCGCCACTTCGATGTTGTCGGAACCCAGTATGTCTTTGAAAGAAAGACCGGGATCTATAGCCTGCAGGAAGGTGGGCAGCCAAAACAGATCCAGGTAGACCTGCGCACCGATTACCGTTTTGACCCTTCAGAGCGAAAGACCTTCACCAACGGGATCGATGCGTATGTGATTTCTCCCAATGGCAAATATATTGCCATGGAGATCCGCGGCGAGGTCTTCGTTAAGGAAAACGACAAGGAGAAAAAGCGCAGCGTCAATATCAGCAACCACCCCTACCGGGATCAGGTTCCCCAATGGCTGAATGACTCCACCCTTCTATTTATCTCAGACCGGGACGGCAACAGGGATATCTATCTCGCGCGGTCCGGAGACCCAAACAAGTCAAACCTTTTTAAAACCCTGAAAGTTCGGCTCGAAAGGGTTTCGGATTCAAAAGGCCATGTAATGGACCTGCAGGTCTCCCCGGATGGAAAAAAGGCAGCCTACCTCCTGGGCAGGGGGCAGTTGGTGGTGGCCGATATAAACGAAAAAGGGAACCTGTCCAACCGTAAAGTACTGTTGGATGGCTGGGCGACCCCTTCGGGCATTGCCTGGAGCCCGGACAGCCGGTGGCTGGCATACTCCCTGGACGACCTGACCTTCAACAGCGAGATCTACATACATGCTGCGGACAACAGCAGGAGGCCTGTAAATGTGAGCATGCACCCGAAAGGGGATTACAACCCGTACTGGAGTGCCAAAGGCGATAAGCTGGCTTTTGCCTCCACCCGAAACAGTGGAGGGGATGCAGACATCTGGTTTGCCTGGCTCACGAAGGAAGATTATGAAAAGACCAAGCGCGACCGGGAGGAAGGCTATTATTTTGATGATGAAGAGGACGAAAAGGAAGACGATAAAAAGGAGGAGAAGAAATCCAAGGAATCAGAGCCGATCAAGATCGATTTTGAGCGGATTTATGACAGATTGGAACAGGTCACTTCCCTTCCAGGAGATGAAGGTTCCGCCCTTGTTTCCGATGACGGAGAGGTGTTTTTCTTTACCGCCTCTACCGGTTTGGATGAAGGATCAGATCTCTACAGCATAAAATGGGACGGCAAGGACATAAAACAATTGACCAAGGGCGGTGCCCGGCCCGGTGGTCTGAGCTTTTATGACAAGGAGGTCTATTATGAAAGCAAAGGCAGCCTGGCAAAGGTAAAGGATGACAAAATTACTGGGCTCCCCCACTCCGCCGTTATGAATATAGATCATGCCCGGGAACGCAGCCAGATCTTTGAAGAGGCCTGGAGCGCACTGAATGAAGGGTTTTATGACCCGAACTTTCACGGAAGGGACTGGGTGGCCCTGAACAATAAATACAAGCCCTGGACGCTGGCTGCTTCCACAACCCAGGATTTCAGGTACATGTTCAACATCATGCTGGGCCAGCTCAATTCCAGCCATATGGGGCTTTACGGGTCTGACCCTGAAAAAACACAGCGTGAAAGCACCGGCCGTCTGGGGATTGAAGTAAAACCGATCAACGGCGGGGTGGAGATCGTTCATGTGGTGCCGAATACCCCCGCGGACAAAATTAAAAGCAAGCTGAACCCGGGAGAGTTGATCACTTCGGTAAATGGACAACCCATTGGGGCGGATACAAATTTCAATGCGCTGTTCAATGAAGAATCCGATAACCAGGTATTGCTCACGGTCCGCAATGGAAAGGAAGACAGGGAGGTGGTGATCAGGCCCTCCTCCAGCATCAGCACCGATTTATACGAGGAATGGGTCGGGGAGCGGCAGCGACTCACAGAGCTTTACTCAGGGGGACGCCTGGGATACATCCATATCCGGGGCATGAACATGCCCAGTTTTGAGCGCTTCGAAAGGGAGTTAATGGCCTCCGGATTGGACAAGGAGGGGATTGTAATCGATGTGCGCTTTAACGGAGGGGGCTGGACCACGGATTATTTGATGACCGTGCTAAACGTCAGGCAGCACGCCTACACCATTCCACGGGGCGCCGCGGGCAGTTTGGAAAAGGAAAACACAAAATTCCGGTCCTATTACCCCTTCAGCGAACGACTCCCTCTAACCTCCTGGACAAAGCCTTCTGTAGCTATGTGTAATGAATCCAGTTATTCGAATGCAGAGATCTTTTCACATGCTTTCAAAACCCTTGATATTGGCACCCTGGTGGGCAAGCCCACATTCGGCGCAGTGATTTCCACCGGTGGTTACCGCCTGATGGATGGCTCTTTTGTGAGGATGCCCTTCAGGGCATGGTATGTAAAGGCCACAGGGGAAAACATGGAGCACGGGCCGGCCGTACCGGATGTAATTGTCGACAATGCCCCGGACAGCAAAGCGAAGGGAGAAGACCTTCAACTTAAGAAGGCGGTGGAGGTGCTGTTGGATCAGATTGACCGTAAATAACATTCATCCATCCTCTGGATTACGGTAACCCGCTGGTTTCAGCGGCGGCCATCAAAGGCTGTAAACCAGCCTGAACGTTATAAACCGGGGCTGGATAAAGGTCTCCGAGATAAAGACAGAGACGTTGTTTGCCCTGTTTCGGACCTGTGAGTCAATATCGAGGATATTGGTAGCCCTGATCTCGTA
>SBFL01000001.1 GCA_006227965.1 Bacteroidota bacterium
ACTTTAAGTGATATGTGTGGCATCCCTTATGAGACTGAACATCCACTGGATGGTATCAGTGTAAAAAACAGCCTTCTGGAGGACACAGATGAATGGGAGGATCGCTACCTGCTGAATTACTGGCGGGGACGTTTAAGTATCCGCAGTCAGCAGTACAGGCTTGGATACGAAGGGGGATTGTTTGATATGGAGGCCGACAGGGGCCAGAAGCGGGATCTGAGCGAAGAGCTGCCGGAACTTAAGAAGCTGATGGTGGCAGCGGCAGAAGACTTTCAAAAGCAAATAGATCAGGAACTTCCCGAAGAGGATCAACGTCCGTTCTACCTGGGACATCCGGCCCTGAAATATACCCAGATACCCGCCCGCGACGCAAAGGCTCATGGCAACATCGAGCGATCAAACCGCTATCCCAACTGCTCCTTCTTTACCAACTGGATCAGCCCGGAGGACAGCCTGAGCTGGCAGGTGGAAGTTCCCGAAGAAGGAACATTCAGTGTTCAGCTTTATTATACCTGTCCGGAAGGAGATGAAGGATCTGCCATTGAGCTGTCGGTGGGAGAGAGGAGCCTTCAGACACATATTATGGAAGCATTTGATCCGCCCCTTCGGGGAATGGATGAGGACCTGGCACCCCGCATTGAATCCTATGTAAAGGACTGGAAAGTGCTGGATATGGGAAGTATTGACCTGGTTGCCGGAACCTTCAATATGTCCTTGAAAGCCATGGAAATGCCGGGGAACAGTGTAATGGATTTCAGACTGCTGCTTTTTGAACGCCTCTAAGAAATGGGTATTAATAAAGAAAGGCAGGTTATTACACCTGCCTTTCCCAACTTGAACTACTTCTCTATTACGTTTGTGAAATAGAGCCTTATTTTGCCCACCAGAGCTTGGTATCCTGGCGGTCGGGACCCTGACGGCCTATTACAATGCCATAGTTTTCAGGATCCTGAGTCTGTACACCGGTTCCGTAACGCAGCCTTTCCGGGTAGCGCCCGTCGATATCGCCAAGCCCGTAGATCTCCGGATCGCTCAGCCCCTGGGTCAGCAGGGACGGATAGCCCGATTTCCGGGCAATGGCCCATCCCTCGAATCCGTCGGTGTAACATGCCAGCCAGCGCTGGATCGAGATCTTTTCCATATTCTCTTCCTGGGATCCGTTCAGAAGATACATATCCTCGTTGACGAAGTCCCCAACATCCACACCCCAGAGCCTCATGGCATTCTGGATTCCGGTCTGGTAAAGGCTTTGGGCATTTCCTGTTCCAAATCCCAGTACGGCTGCTTCGGCCTGCAGGAAGAAGGATTCGGCAGCAGTGAGTATGATTTCGTCCCACATGGTTGTGCCTGAATTCTTTTTGGCAGGGATCTCCGGGGCCGGCCGTGAGAAGAACTGAGGCTTGATGTAGGAATAGATGTCGCCCCCCATCCGTGTGGGTTGTCCCACGTAGTAGATGCCCTCGGGCATGGTGATGGTGATGAGCGAATCGCCTACGTTATCCTCGGTAAACGCAACTCCGGCGTCGGTCAGGGTCTGGGTCACAAATCCCACGTGCTTCAGGAAAAGGGATTTCCCCGGATCCGCTGCAGGGCGCACCAGTTCAACCGTTCCTCCGTCTGCAGGTTCAGCGTACACCTCCAGTCGCGGGTCATTGTTGTTTCGCAGGTTGTCAATGACATTCTGACCTACATGCCACTTGGAACCCAATCCCCCGAAGTTGTGCCAGATGTCGCCATAGGCGGCACTGGACCACTGGGAGATCACATCGTCCTTGGTCATCACGCAGTCCTCTCCATCGCCCAGGAGATCCGCACCCAGTGCTTCGGTGATCGCTCCATCGGCAAAATCGGCGCCCTCGGCCCCGTAGGCCCTGAGTGCGATCCTCAGCTTCAGGGTATTGGCCAGCTTTTTCCAGAGCTGCAGGTCCCCGTTGAAGTAGAGGTCGTTGTTGCCCAGGTCGTCGATCCCTTCACCGGTCTTGGTATTGTCGCCGATGGTCATCATGGCGGCATCCAGGTCATCGATGATGCCCGTGTAGATCTCCAGCTGGGTATCGTACTTGGGTGTCACAATGTCCGGATTTCCGGCTTCCGAGAAGGGGATCTCGCCGAAGAGGTCGGTGTACATCTGGTAGTACAGGCCCTTCATGATCATCCCCACGGCATGCATCAGGTCGTTCTCAAATTCGCCTCCTGCCTCAGTAAGACCGAGGAAGTTGTCGATACTCCCGAAATATCCGGCCATCCAGCCCCAGGTGGCGTCGGTATATCCGGAACTGTAGCGATATCCCAGTTCGTCGGACCACCAGCAACCATTGTGTCCAAAGGTGAAATACCCGGCGTACCTGTCCGTGTGGATCAGGTGTGCACGCCAGTAGGGATAGCGGTTGGGAGAGTAGAGCTGATACTGAGGATCAGTTATGAAGTAACGCGCACTGGCTTCCTCCGCGGTGATCGCATTGGGATCCTTGTTGATCTCCACAAAATCATCCGTACACGAGGCCGTCCCCAGTGCGATGAAAATGAATATGATTAAGCTTTTATAGTTCATGATCATACATTTTACAGGGTTAGAAAGAAATATTTACGTTAAACCCGATGCTCCGTGTGGTGGGCAGGTTGTAAAACAACATACCCTGCGCGTAGTTACTAGTGGAGTAACTGGACTCGGGATCGAAATTCTCGATGTCCTTGTAGAGGAAGGCCAGGTTCCGGCCCACTACCCCGATGGATAGTCCTTTCACGAAGGAATCGCCCAGCATGTCTCCGGGTAGCCTGTAGACCAGGGTCA
>SBFL01000391.1 GCA_006227965.1 Bacteroidota bacterium
TTTCAGTGCCATACATCATCCCCTGATGGAGAACAGGGACAGCATCCGCAGGTGGGAGGAAATGGAGGGGAGTGATGCGCCCCCCAACAATCCGGTCATTGCAGCCATGCTTTCCAGGATGGACAGGAACATTGGCAAGGTGATGGATGTGATCGATGAACTGGATCTCAGGGAGAACACCATCCTTATTTTTTATTCGGATAATGGAGGCGTGGTGAAGAACAGGATTTATCACTATTACGGGGACAGGGCCGAAAGGCTGGTCACACAGGACCCGCTGAGAGAAGGCAAAGCCTGGCTTTACGAAGGGGGCATCCGAGTACCCCTGGTGATCAGCTGGCCCGGAACCCTTGAAGAGGGTATGCTTTCTGATGCCCAGGTATCCTCCATCGATTTCTTTCCCACATTCTGCGAATTGCTGGGGGTGGAGCCAGGTCCTGATACGGACGGGATAAGCATTCTTCCCCATCTGACTTCCGGGGCCTCCCTTCCGGACCGGAAGCTTTTCTGGCATTATCCCCATTACCATAGTACCGGGATGATGCCTGCCGGGGCCATCAGAAAAGGGCCGTACAAGCTGATCGAGTGGTACGAGAAGCAACTGACCGCAGATGGAAAGGAAGCCTATGAGCTTTATGACCTGCAGAACGATATATCGGAAACAGTGAACCTGAGGGACAGCCTTCCGGAACTGGTCAGGGAGATGTCCGGTGAATTGGCAAAATGGAGGGAAGAAGTGAATGCGCAGATGCCAGTGCCAAACCCAGATTTTAATTAGCTATGGATGAAAAATGCAATCATATGATCCGCTTTCCTTCCATTTTAAGGATGGCATTTTCTTTCACGGTGATGCTCATGCTGGTGCAGTGCACGGGCGGACCGGAATTGAAGAAGCCCAATATCATTGTCATCCTGGCCGATGACCTGGGATGGGCCGATGTGGGCTACAATGGTGCGGAATATTATGAAACGCCCAACCTGGACCGGCTGGCTTCCCAGGGTATGGTGCTGAGCAGGTTTTACCCCTCGGCCGCCAACTGCTCCCCTTCAAGGGCCTGCCTGATGACTGGGATGTATTCGCCCCGCCATTCGGTTTATCTACCCCAGGGGTTCTCCAGGGGAGGGGAAGTATCTTCCATGCGCTGGAAAACCCCTGCCAGGGATCAGGATTCTTCTTTTTTCACCTTCCCGGTAAGCATCAATACGGTAGATCCCTCTTTTGTGTCCCTGGCAGAAATGTTAAAGGGGGCAGGATATGTTTCTGCACGCCTGGGAAAATGGCACATCGGGGATGACAACCAGGGTTTTGATGTCAATTCCTCCAACGGGATCCCCCGCTTTACTTCAAACAGGGGAGGTGAGGAAGGCCGCTTCTATGACGATACTGCCGTTGCCGAAAGGCTTACGGATGCAGCCATGGATTTCATCGGCGAGAACAGGGACCGGCCCTTCTTTCTCTACCTTTCACACTGGGAAGTACACACCCCGATGCGTGCTCGTCGGGACCGCATAGGCTACTATGAGAAAAAACTTGAAAGCACGGATGGCGTTTACAACCCTGTATATGCAGCCGAGGTGGAGCAGGTGGATCTGAGCCTGGGAAGGATTATGAACCGGCTGGAGGAATTGGGCCTTGCCAGGAATACCCTGCTGATTTTCACCTCCGATAACGGAGGCCTGTCAGGTTTGACTAACAACGCTCCCCTGCGCGCCGGTAAGGGATCCTTTTATGAAGGGGGGATCCGTGTTCCCTGCGTAATCAGGTGGCCGGATGTGATCCGGGAAGGAAGGGTTTCAGATTTCCCCGTTTCCGGTATCGACTTCATGCCAAGCTTTGCAGAAATTACGGGGGCTGAACTGCCTGCAAGCCAGCCCGTTGACGGCATTTCACTTCTGCCTTTGCTCAGAGGGGAAGCCCTGGAGGAGGACAGAACCCTGTTCTTTCATTTCCCGCTCTACCTGGGCGGGAGCCGGGGGATCAGTTTTCTGCCCGCCTATGATTCAGGGGAATTAATGTGGAGGGCGGTCCCATCCACCACGGTCATGAAAGGTCCGTGGAAGCTCATCTACTATTACGAATATGACAGCTACGAGTTATTCAACCTGGAGAAGGATATTTCCGAGCAACATGATCTTTCTCAGCTGGAGACAAAAGTTGCAGAGGAATTACTTGGTGAGATAAGGAAGTGGTGCAGCCAGGTTGAGGCTCCCATTCCTGTTGTACCCAATGAGATTTTAAGCGGAAATTGAAAAACAAAGCAAGATTTAAATAATGAGGAATTCGATGAAAATATTCCATTCACTTATAGCCGCCAGTTTTCTGTTGCTGGCCATGATCTCATGCAAAACAGTGCAGACAGATACAAAGCCCAACATCATATTCATTATGGCCGATGACCTGGGCTATGCCGAACTGGGCAGTTACGGGCAGAAGCTCATCCAGACCCCCAGTCTGGATGAAATGGCCCGGGAGGGATTGCGCTTTACCAGTGTATATTCCGGTTCCCAGGTGTGTGCTCCCTGCCGGAGTGTCCTGATGACCGGCCTGCATACCGGTCATACCCGGGTGCGGCAAAACAGCGGATTGCTGGGGGGTGAGCCCGATGAAATGACAGGAGGAGGTCATCGCATACCCCTGGAGGATGAAGATTTCACGGTGGCGGAGATGTTGAAGGAGGCCGGTTATGTGACCGGGCTTACAGGCAAATGGGGATTGGGAGAAGCGGGCAGCAGCGGAGAGCCCAACAGGCAGGGATTTGATGAGTTCTATGGCTTCCTGAACCAGAA
>SBFL01000081.1 GCA_006227965.1 Bacteroidota bacterium
ATCAAGCAGGTTACCAACCGGGAAACACCTTCCCTGGATAAATACCTGCATGAGATCGGAAAGGTGGATTTGATCACTGCTGAAGAAGAGGTGGAACTGGCACGCAGGATCCGGAAAGGAGACGCTGCAGCCATGGAAAAACTCATCAAAGCCAATCTGCGTTTTGTGGTTTCCGTGTCCAAACAATATCAGAACCAGGGTTTGAGTCTCCCCGATCTGATCAATGAAGGGAACCTGGGCCTGATTAAGGCTGCCCAGCGATTTGATGAGACCCGTGGATTTAAGTTTATTTCCTATGCCGTTTGGTGGATTCGGCAATCCATTCTGCAGGCGTTGGCAGAACAGTCCAGGGTCGTGCGGCTTCCCCTGAACAAGATAGGTTCCATCAACAAGATCAAGAAAACCTTTTCCTATCTGGAACAGGCCCATGAGCGACCCCCATCTGCCGAGGAGATCGCCAAGGAGCTGGATATGTCCATCACCGAGGTCAAACAATCCATCAGAAATTCCGGAAGGCATGTATCCATGGATGCTCCCCTGAAGGAGGGCGAGGATTCCAACCTCTATGATGTGATGAGGTCCGGGGAATCACCCCGTCCGGATAAATCCCTAATGCAGCAATCCCTCAATACGGAAATCAACCGGGCCCTGGAAACACTCTCACCCAGGGAAGCGGATGTGATCAAATTGTACTACGGCATAGGGGACCAGCAATCCATGACCCTTGCAGAAATCGGCCAAACCTTTGACCTGACCCGGGAACGGGTCCGGCAGATACGTGAAAAAGCGATTCGTAAGCTGAGGCACCATTCCCGAAGCAAATTGCTGAAGGCATACCTAGGTTAACAAATAAAAAAGCGGCCCTTTCGGAGCCGCTTTTTTCATTTCACATTAAACACATTAAGAACAGCTAAGTCTGTTGATGTTGAAATCCATAAGGATTTCATTGAGATCCTGGATAAAATCCAGGTATGCCGTATTGTCGTTGTTTTGTTCAGCCATAGGGATTTAAATTTGGGGGAATTGGCAGGGGTTCAGAGGTAATCGACCTCAGCCAGTTCGTTAAGACTTAAAATTCCATTCAGTTCCCGGAGAAACGTCAGGTATTCTTCTCCGTAGGTGTCATATAACATAGCAAGATTGGGTTTTGTAATGCCAGTATTCTAACGCCTGAAAACCCGTTTCTCGTATAAAAAAGTCCCATTTTATGGCCCGTATTAAGGATTTTGTGGTGTAAACCTCGAATCTGGTGGTTTGGCCAGCTAAAAATGGGTGTCTTAAATGCGGATTTGATACGTAAGCCCGCCACTGATCATCCAGAAAAAGGTGTCGGGTTCCAGCACGTATTCCTGTCGGCTAATCCCCAGGCTGGCCCTATAGAGGTGTTGTCCGCCGCCGGATGAAAACTGATAATCGAACATCAACTGCTGGGACTCCAAAAAGAGCAGGGTTTCAGCTATCAGAACGGTCCCGCTCTGGAGTTGCCGGAGTTCGGGGCTGTACCCGTAGGAGAGATTCAATCCCAGATAATTCAATCCGTCAGATAGGTATTTGCGCAGCAATATATTGCCAGACCCCCCGGGTTTGCGGTTTCCAAGCATAACAAAATAAGGCCTAAAACTCATGTAGTAATTGCCCCGGTACATACCAAAGGAGGCCGTAAGCAGGGTGGCATCGCTTTGAGCGAATGACAGGTACCTCCCGCCAAGGGATACTTCCAGTGCTTTGGGGAGGTTGGCATAAAGCTCAAGGCTTCCCTTATGACCCGGGAAAAGCTCCGAATCAGAATAGCCGTAATTCAGATACCCGTGAAATGTATTTGACAGTCTCGGATACAAATCCACTTCAAACTGCAGCCCGTGCATGTCAAAGCGGTTGCTGTACCGGACCCTGGGGATGACCTTTCCAAATTCGGTGGCCCGCTGGTATTCCAGGGCCGTATACATCATGGGGTCATAATAACTGTCAAAGGCTTCGAGTCGGTTTTCCAGGGAAATACCGTTTTTGAATTCTTTTTTGACTTCCTCTTCCCCGGGGGCATGAAGTTTCTGATTTGCGGAGTTTAACTCAGCCCTGAGTTCCTGTATGGCCGTATTGTCGCCAAGGAAATGAAGGGCCTTATTGGCGAGGCCCAGCGCAATGGAGCGGTTGCCCGCCTGTATCTCATTTTGGATGGCCGCCACCCAGACTGCCTCATATCCGCGTTCCCGGGAGGTGATCCTGTTAAAATGTTTTCGGGCCTCGTCGTGATCTCCTTCCCACCGGTAGGTGTTTGCCAGGAAGGCATGGACATCCGTATACTCCGGGTACTGCTGCAGGATCCGTCTCAGGGTATCCCTGGCTGCAGGGTGGTCGCCCTGAAAGGCGAGTTCCCTGGCATTTCTAAAGGCTGTATCCGGGTCCGGGACAGGTTGCTGGGCATACCCTAAGTTGAAAAATCCCCATAGCAGCAAAGACGTCAATATATGCGGGTACCTCCTCATGGCCTGAAATCCCTTTGCGCTTTTGATATACTGAAGGTTTCAACCTCTTCCCTCGTGGCCGATATACTGCCTTCTCCAAGCGCATTGCGGGATCGCCGCAGCTTCTCCTGCAGAAGGCTGCTGCCTGCCAGATGCTGTTCGATCATTGGCCGCATGCCCAAAGCCTTCAGATGCTGACCGGACCAGAAATAGGTATCCAGCAAGGCGGCATACGCATCTTCATAGGCCACATGGTTACGGATAGTGACCTCGAGAATTTCAGCAGATTTATCAAATTGATTTTCCCAGGCATAAAGCCGTCCC
>SBFL01000057.1 GCA_006227965.1 Bacteroidota bacterium
GTAATTCCCGGGGAAGTTGTTTTCAGCCTGGAAATCCGGGACCTTTCCGATGATACCATTGATGCGCTTTACGAATTTATCCGGAAAAGGGCCGAAACCATAGCCTCAGATTCGGAGACAACCTTTGAATTTAAACCCCTTGACACCACGGGGAAACCGGCCCTGACGGCCCCCTGGATTCAGGAGGAAATTAGAGGCGCTGCAGAAAGCCTTGGCCTCTCCCACCGCCAAATGCAAAGCGGGGCGGGTCACGACGCCCAGGATATGGCCCTGATCTGTCCGGTAGGCATGATCTTTATACCCAGCAAGGGTGGGATCAGCCATTCCCCGGAGGAATACAGCTCCCCGGAGGACATTGCCAATGGCGCGAATGTGCTGCTGGCAACCTTGCTTAAACTCGACGCGAAATTAACGGAATAGCCTGCCGGCCCTTATAGAACAGATTGACAAAACATTCCTAATATTTATTATTTCCTATGAAAACACTGACCACTCTATGCCTGGCCCTGCTTTGCATGGCAGGGTTGCCCGCTCAGACCATTTCGGGCTTCGGCCCCGGGGAAGCCCAAAAGCAACTCGAACTGGAATCCCGTTTTGACGCCCAGTTATCGGCGGACAACCTGGATGCCTGGATGGAAAGAATGGCTGCCCGGCCACACTGGGTAGGCACCGAAGCGGGAGCCGAAGTGGCCCGCTGGATGCGGGATCAGTTTGAATCCTGGGGGTATGAGGCCCGCATTGACACCTATCAGGTGCTCTTCCCCTACCCCAAAATACGTTTGCTGGAACTTACCGAACCCACACAGTATACGGCCTCCCTTACTGCCGTTCCCGTAGAGGGAGATCCATATACAGAACAGGGGGATGCCCTGCTTCCCTCCTACAATGCCTTTTCCAGGGACGGGGATGTGGAGGCTGAGCTCGTATTCGTGAATTACGGGGTGCCCGGGGACTACGAAGAACTGGAAAAGCTCGGGATCGACGTTAAGGGCAAGATCGTCATCGCCAAATACTACGGTTCCTGGCGGGGGATCAAGCCAAAGCTGGCTGCCGAGAAAGGGGCTATTGGATGTATCATTTATTCGGACCCGAAGGATGACGGTTTTTATCAGGGGGATGTCTACCCCAAAGGGGCTTTCAAGAATGCCACCGGGGTTCAGCGCGGTTCCGTGATGGACATGCCGCTCTACCCGGGGGATGTACTCACCCCCGGATACGGGGCCACGGCAGATGCCAGTCGCCTGGAGCGTGAAGAAGCCCCCACCATCACCAAAATACCGGTATTGCCCATATCCTATGCGGATGCAGAACCCCTGCTGCAGGCACTTCAGGGACCGGTTGCCCCGGATGCATGGAGAGGCGCCCTGCCCATTACCTACCATATCGGGCCCGGGCCCGCAAAGGTCCGTTTGAAGCTGGAATTCGAATGGAAATTGCAACCAGCCCACAACGTAATCGCAACCCTGAAGGGCTCAAAATACCCTGACCAGTGGGTTATCCGCGGAAACCACCACGATGCCTGGGTTCACGGCGCAGCCGACCCGGTCAGTGGGATGGTTGCCCTTATGGAAGAAGCCCGGGCCGTTGGAATGCTCGCCAGAAAGGGACAGCGTCCGAAACGTACCCTGGTCTATTGCGGGTGGGATGCTGAGGAACCAGGGCTTATCGGTTCCACCGAGTGGGTGGAGGACCACCTTGAAGAACTGAAGCAAAAGACCGTGGTTTACATAAATACCGATGGCAATGGGCGCGGTTTCCTGGGGGCCGGAGGTTCCCATTCCCTGCAGTCCATGGTTGCTGAGGTAGCCGCCTCCGTTGCCGACCCCCAGACTGGAGTATCGGTAAAGGAAAGACAGGCAGCGCAGAACCTGGTCAGCGGTGGAGATGGCTCTTTTGAATTATATGCCCTGGGATCCGGATCGGATTATACTCCATTTATTCAGCATGCCGGGATCGCCTCCCTGAACCTTGGGTACGGAGGAGAAAATGCCGGTGGGGAATACCATACCATTTACGACACCTATACCCATTACAAACGTTTTAAGGACCCGGATATGAGCTACGGGGTTGCCCTGGCCAAGACTGCCGGACGCATCACCCTCCGCCTGGCCAATGCAGACGTCCTGCCACTGGATTTCGGTCCCTGGCATCAAACCCTTTCGAAGTACCTGAAAGAGGTCATGGAAACAGCAGTATCAATGCGGGAAGACGCCCTGAAACACAATGAACTTATAGACAAAAAAGCGTACAGCCTTGCAGCAGACCCAAGGAAGTCCCAGGCCGCTCCAACCAAAAAAACACCGGCCCCCTTCCTGGATTTCTCTCCCCTGCAGAACGCTCTTGCATCCCTCCAAAAGGAAGTGGATGCATTTGCTGAAAAGGACCTGAACGGGTTGCCCGAAGCCAAAAAAACAGCCCTTAATGTCCTGCTGATGCACGCAGAACAGCAACTGACCTCAGAAGATGGATTACCCCGCAGGGGTTGGTACCGGCACCAGATCTATGCCCCCGGGTTCTACACGGGCTATGGGGTAAAAACGCTTCCCGGGGTTCGCGAGGCCATAGAGCAGGAGAACTGGGAGGAAGCACAGCAGCAAATTGGGAAACTGGCCGGCACCCTTACACGGATGAAAACGTACCTGCAAAAAATGAACGCGATAACCCCCTGAGTGAAAAAAGAACCTGAACCTTTTGAAAAGGCATACCGGTCCTGCGAGTATGCTTTTTCATTTTTGCAGCCTGCCTGTCAGGTTTCACTGCCAAAAATCACGTTGTTCAATTC
>SBFL01000132.1 GCA_006227965.1 Bacteroidota bacterium
ACTGATAAACCTCAGGATCACTCCATACCTGTTCCTCCATCTTGCGGCAATTCACACATGCCCAGCCCGTAAAATCGAGTAATACCGGTTTTCCTTCCACCCGGGCCTGACGGATCCCTTCCTCAAAATCCTTGTAACAATCCAGACCCAGCGGGCAATCCGAGTCGGTTTGCCTGAAAGTGTAAAAGTCCGGGGGCGGAAAGCCGCTGAGCAGTTTTAACGGTGCCCCGGTTACCAACCCATAAGAAAGATAACCTGCAAAGGCCAGCAACAGGACCGTTCCTCCGAGCCGCCAGAGCGTTACCCCGGGTTTTGCCTGGTGCGATTTAAACCGGAACAGCCCCATTAAATAGGCTGTCAGCAGGAGTGCCAGCAATATCCAGGCTCCCAGAAAAACCTCCCTCCTGAAAATCCCCCAGTTGCCAACCAGGTCGGCATTGGAAAGGAATTTCAGTGCGAGGCCCAATTCGACGAAACCGAGTACCACTTTTACCGTATCCATCCAGCCCCCGGAGCTCGGGAGTCGCTGTAACCAGGATGGGAACATGGCAAATAGGGCAAAGGGAAGGGCCAGGGCCAATCCAAAACCAAGCATGCCTGCCGTGAGGTTATAGGCCACATCCCCTTCAGATAGGGCCGTGCTTCCCAATAGCCCACCGAGGATGGGCCCTGTACATGAAAAGGAAACGATGGCCAGTGTCAGTGCCATAAAGAAAATCCCGATCCCCCCTCCTATTCGATTCGAGGCGTCATCTGCCCTGGAAGCCCAGGATGCAGGGAGTGTGAGCTCATAATATCCAAAGAACGAAAACGCGAAAACAACAAAGACCAGGAAGAAAAATAGGTTTAACCAAATGTTGGTTGCAATGGTATTCAGGATCTGGGAATCCACCGAATCAAAAAGGTGAAATGGCAGGCTCAGCAGAAAATAGATCAGCACAATACACAGGCCGTAAAAGGCGGCATTGCCAATACCGCGGGACCGACTGCCCCCCTGCTTGGTGAAAAAAGAAACCGTCAGCGGGATCATAGGGAAAACACATGGGGTCAGCAGGGCGATGAGCCCTCCCAGGAACCCCAGGCCAAATATCACCCAGAAACCCTGTTCCTTCATTTTCCTAGAATTAGCCCCCCGCTGGAGCATGCTGCGGTTTTTAAGGTCTACCGCAAGTTGCGCTCCTTTGCTTAAAGAGGCCGCATCCAGGGTTTCTGATTCAGGGATAAAAGGCCTGCCGGTCAGCGAGAACAGAAAGGTTTTCTCGGCCCCGATACATACCTCCTTACAGGCCTGGTAGAAAACATCCACCTGAATCCCCGGTAATTCCGGGTCAGTAATGAGGATTTCCTGGACAAACCGGGCGGTGTTCTTGAAAAAAGTCTCATCCACCTCAAAAATATCGCTGAAGGCCGTTTGGGTTTCACTCTCCTGAACAGGCCCCTGCAGGGTATAACCCTCCCCGGCCCCAACAAAGGTGAATTCCGTTGGCAGGGCACCGCCCTCAGGGGTGTACTGGGAGTACAGGTGCCACCCTTCTTCTATGCTTGCTTTAAGGACCAGGGTAATTGAAGAGTCCGATTGCCTGATGAGCTCCTGCTCCCAGCTTACAGGATGTGTATCTGCCTGGCTCCATGCCTGATTCAGGCACGCGCTAAAAAGCAGTATCCCAACTAAGATGGTTCTTCTGAGTCTATCCACTCGATCTTCAGTATTTGTGTTGTGTCTTTGCGTACCTTGAATCGTTCGTCCCCGCGGTGTCCGGCAATCCATACGACGTCTTCCCCGCTGCACAGCAGCCATTGTGCTTCCTTATCAAAACGGCTGAATTTATGATCTTTGAAATATTTGGAGATTTTTTGCTTTCCTTCCATTCCGAGGGGATAAAAATAATCCCCTTTCCTCCATTTACGAAGCTGCACCCCCCCCTTTAACGTTTGCCCGTCCACGAATAGTACATTCGGATGAGCCGGGCCGAGATCCTTAACATGGGTTATCTCCAGAGTAATGGGGGCCTTAGGCCGGCAAACGCTCAGATCGATCTCATAGATTGTCGGGTCAGGGGGTGATTGCTCCTTTAAAAGCAAGTGTTCCCGGTCCCTTAGCAAAATATGTGTGGGGGAGATCAGTTCCTTCCCGCTGCCCCCTTCAAGCAGGCGATCCAGGGCCTTCCAGTCTGAAAAGCCATAAGGGTGAAAAAGCTCGAAGAGATATGCATCCAGGGGTTTTAGGTTGACCAGTGAGGCCACCGGGATTTTGGTGATTCTCCCTTTGGAGGTGAACAGGGAAGCCCTTATCACCGCAATGTGGTTGCGAACAAGCGCCTGGCTGCCCCTGAGGAATTTCAGGGATTTCTCGAAGTTTGACTGAACCCTCGGGTCCGATTCTTTCAGGGCAGGGATCACCTTTTGACGGAGTCTGTTCCTCAGGTATTTATTTTCAAGGTTGGAGGAATCCTCCCTCCAGCGAACCCCCTTCTTTTTGGCATAAGACCGAATCTCCTTCCCTGAAAAGGCAAGAAGGGGCCTCCTAATCCCGGGTGCACGGGCTGGAATCCCTGAGAGTCCATCCAGGCCGGTTCCACGGGTAAGGTTGATCAGGAAAGTCTCGAGGACATCATCAGCATGGTGCGCCGTTACCGTAAAAGAAAGGCTTCGCTCCTGCAGGAGTTCACGGAACCAGGAATACCTCAATTGTCTGGCAGACTCCTGAATTGATAGTTTATGTTTATTAGCGTATCTTTTTGTTTTAAAGCATTTTATGTTAAGTTTTA
>SBFL01000427.1 GCA_006227965.1 Bacteroidota bacterium
ATCCCCCTGGCCATTACCCCCTCCAGGGTATTCAGGGCCCCGGGATTTTCAAGGGGATTTGTCGCCAAAAGCAGAATATCCGCCTCCTTTCCGACATCCAGGCTCCCCCATGCATCCTCTTGTCCAAAAAAGCGTGCCGGGTAGATGGTCCCCATCCGGAGTATTTCGATGGGAGAGAGGCCGGCCCGCTCCATTCCGGCAATCTCGTGTTGCAACGAGAACCCCGGAACGTTAAAAAGCTGAGGGGCGTCTGAACCCAACAGCAACCCATATCCCTCGGTGGACAGCCTGCGAATAAGTTCCATCCGGATAGCATCAAAGGTCTTCCACTGCTGTGCATCCCAGGAAGGGTCTTCCATGTATTGATTCTTTACCCGCTTCCAGTTTTCCAAAGTCGCCTGTGGCATATATTTCATTTCGGGCTGTGACAAAAGGCTGTCTGCATTGGTGGGGGCAAACCACCGCTCGAACAGGCTTTGGGTGGGTACTACCCAAACCTTATGTTTACGGGTCATGGCCATTAAGTCCCCGATCCTGGAGGTATCTGCCAGGGGGGTGAAATTAAAACCAAAAAAACCGTTATCCTCAGGCTGGACTCCTGCAGATTCGGGAACCAGGCCTTCAAGATAACCATCTACGTGGTCAATGGTGGCGTAGCCGCTTTCCAGGGCGCGCCGTATCCCCACATCCACCGGTACATGCCCGGCAAAGGGGATCCCTTTCTGTCGGGCTGTTGCTGCCAGGGAGTCAAAAACTTCCCTTTGGATCCCAGGGTGGATTTTGAGGAAATCATAACCGGCAGCGGCATATTGCCGTACCTTATGGGCGGCCTCTTCAGGGCTTCGGACAGTATTTCCGTTTAGGGAGGGGCTGGAGGTGAAAATCCTGGGTCCCGGTACCTCTCCCCGGCCTACCTGCTGCCTTAAATCCAGATGGTAGGGATGTCCGAGCATACCCCTGATGGTAGTCACTCCCCCGGCCAGGTAGAGGAAAAGGGTTTCCTCGATACGCTTTTCGGGCGTGGGAGGAGAAGGGATATGGGCATGCATTTCCGTCAGGCCGGGAAGGGCGTAACTGCCCTGTCCGTCTATAGTTTTGCTGTAGTGCTGTGCACCTGGTATCTCGGCTGCTATCGCCAGAATCCGGCCGGAATCCACCAGGATTAACTGGTCTTCCAACACTGTGCCCCCAATTACGTCCACCACGTGGACATTTTTAATTAGAATTGCCGTGGAGCTGGCTTTTTCCCGGGAAGGTCCACAGGCGTACACCACCAGGGCCAACAGCAGAAGGATTGCTTTTTTCATAAAAAGGTCAATGGGTGTGAATGCAATTTGATTTCTGACCAAAAAGATACTAAGAATCTGGATGTAAAATACGGGAAGGCATAATACCTACCCCTCACCTCCGGCTTATTCGGTTTTGGTTTCCACATAAAAATTGGGGTCCACCAGCAACGTATCCGGACGCTTTTCAAAATCGCTTTCTTTCCATCGGGCCGCGGGATAAATCCACTGAGGCTCTTCGTCCAGCAGTACCCTCAGGGGCATGTCGAACCCTTCCACAATCTCCGTATAGCGGTACAGGAGTTTGGTTCCCTCCCACCTGTATTCAAGCGTGGGGACCATGGAAGTGCGCAAATACTGGTTAAAAAAGGCCGTCAGGTCTTTTCCGCTATGCTCACTCAGGTAGTTTTCTATCTGCCCGGTGGTTACAGTCTGGTGGTAGAAGGTTTCATTGAGCCCTCTGAGGATTTGGCGCCACAGGGTATCATCTTCCACCAGCTGTCTGAGGGTATGCAACATATTGGACCCTTTGTAATACATGTCCCCGGATCCTTCCTTATTGACGCCATAGGGGCCTATAACCGGGCGGTCGTTCCGGATCCTGGCCCGGGTACCGATCACATAGGCAGAGGCAGCTTCCGTGCCGTAATGGTAATCCAGGAAGAGATTTTCGGAATAGGCCGTAAATCCCTCGTGGATCCACATATCGGCAATATCCCTGTAGGTGATGCTGTTTGCAAACCATTCATGTCCGGCCTCGTGGACGATTATGAAATCAAATTTCATCCCCCAGCCGCTGCCGGAAAGGTCTGTGCCCCGATACCCGTTCCGGTAGCCATTCCCATAGGTAACCGAGCTCTGGTGTTCCATCCCCAGGTAGGGAACCTCCACCAGCTTAAAACTGTCTTCGTAAAAAGGGTAGGGGCCAAACCAGTATTCAAAGGCCTCCAGCATCATGGGTACCTGCCGGAACTGCTGCCTTGCTTTCTCAATATTTTCCGGGAGTACGTAATAATCCAAATCCAGGGTGCCCTTTTCCCCCTGGTAGGTATCCCCGAAATGCGCGTAGTCCGCTATATTCACATTTACCCCGTAATTGTTGATGGGGTTGCTTACGAACCAATGGAATGTGCGCAGGGAATCCATTTCGGATACTTCTCTCAGTCGGCCGTTAGAGACATTCATAAGGGGTTTGGGGACGGTCACCCGAATGGCCATGCTGTCCACCTCGTCGTACATATGGTCCTTATTGGGCCACCAGACGCTGGCGCCGAGTCCCTGGCAGGATGTGGCTGCAAAGGGCAGGCCGTTGCTGTCAGATTTCCAGGAAAACCCCCCGTCCCAGGGCGCCCTGACAGCTTCCCGTGGTACTCCGGCATAGTGCACTTCAACCTCCTCAAATGCGCCCGGTTGCTGCGGTTTTTTCAGTTGGATAAAATAAACATTTCCCTCTCTATCAATGGGTAATTCCCGG
>SBFL01000168.1 GCA_006227965.1 Bacteroidota bacterium
GTTCGGTGCTCCCGGCCAGGGATTATCCCTGGAGCCCCGGGCTTAGGCCCGATGAGAAGATCCCCCGCCTAAATGAGATGGTTAAGGCCTATTCAAAAGAGCGCGAGCTGGTGTACCTGGACTACTTCTCCCTCCTGGCTAATAACAATAACGGGCTCGACAAGTCCCTGGCAGAGGATGGGGTGCATCCAACTCCCAAAGCGTACAGATTGATGGGGACCTTGGCAGAGGAAGCCATCCGAAAGGCCCTTGGCAAAGTCCGCTGATGAACCCAAACCGATGAAACCACTCCTGAGCCTGCTGATGCCCTTTAAGAATACGGCTCGTTTCCTCCCGGAATGCCTTGAATCCATTTGCCAGCAGGACTATGAAAACTGGGAACTCATCGCCGTGGACGACCATTCCACTGACCAAAGCAGGGCGCTTATGCAGGATTGGGCTTTGAGGGACCCGCGAATCCGGGTAACCCCCAACCTGGGAACTGGTATCATTCCGGCTTTAAGAACGGCCCTGGCAGAAAGCAGGGGCCTACTGATCAGCCGGATGGATTCCGACGACCGGATGGCGCCTGGCCGCCTTCAGGCTATGACCAGGCAGCTCCTGGAAAACGGAAAGGGCCACATTGCCCTGGGATTGGTCAGGTACTTCTCACACAGGGGGATTTCAGACGGGTATGCCCGGTACGAGCGCTGGCTGAACCAGTTGACCCGGTTTGGCAGCAATTTTAATGAAATCTACAAGGAATGTGTAATCCCCTCTCCATGCTGGATGGTTTTCCGGGAAGACCTGGAGCGCTGTGAAGGCTTCCGCCTCAACCGCTACCCCGAGGACTACGACCTTTGTTTTCGCTTCTATCAGGGGGGCATGAAGTGCCTGCCATCTTCCCAAATATGGCACTACTGGAGGGATTATGACCACAGGACCTCGCGGACTTCAGAACATTACGCCCAGAACTATTTCCTGGACATCAAGCTGCATTACTTCCTGAAACTGGACCGGAACCCCTCCAGGCCCCTGGTGATCTGGGGAGCGGGCTTCAAAGGGAAAACCATTGCCAAAAATTTAAAGGCGAAAGGACACCCTTTCCGGTGGTTCTGCGACAATCCGAAAAAAATCGGAAAAAAAATCCATGGGATCCGGATGGAGCACTATTCTGTAATGAATTCCCTGCCAAGACCCCAGAGCATTATTACCGTGGCCAACGAGGGGGCACAGACTGAAATCCGGGAATTCCTCCATAAGGAGGGGGCTATTCCCATGGAGGACTATTTCTTCTTCTGCTAGTCCGAAAGGGTCTCCAATTTCCGAAGACTTTTAAGGGAGGATTTAAGGAGTCCTTGGCACCTGTTCGCAGCCGAATTGGCTATATTTGACCAATTAATGGTGCCTATGCAACTTCAGCATCCGGAATTTTTGTGGGGACTGCTCCTACTGGTGCTGCCCATCCTGGTACACCTGTTACAACTCCGGAGGTTTCAAAAGACCCCTTTCACCAATGTAACCCTTTTAAAGCGGATCCTGGCTGAATCCAACAAGAGCAGCCAGCTGAAAAAATGGCTTTTGTTATTGAGCAGACTCGGATTGCTGTCCGCTTTGGCTATAGCTTTTTGCAAACCTTTTATCCCTTCACAAGAATTTGATTTAAAGAAAGATATACTTGTCTATTTAGATAATTCATTTAGCATGCAGGCAAAGGGTGAAAGCACGACTTTGCTGCAGCAGGCTGTACAGGACCTCTTGCAGTCCTTCCCTCCTGAACTTGACTTTACCCTGATGACACAATCCGAGATTTATCCCAAGATGAAGGTGGCAGACCTGCAGGAACGCCTGCTTGACCTGGATTTCAGTCCGGGTACCCCTACCGGGGAGGAAATCAGATTGCGGGCCGAAGCCCGGTTTGCGAGAACGGACTCAGCGGACCGCCAGCTTTGGATTCTTTCGGACTTTCACCAATGGGATACCACCCCCTGGAAGGACTGGGACCGTGCACGGGTGCTGGCTATCCCATACCGCCCCGAAACCCCGGGGAATATTTCCATCGACAGCGCTTACCTGGTGCGGGATGACCCCGAAAAAACAGAACTGAACGTTTTGCTTACCCTTCACGGAGACGCCCAGAACAGCCCCGTTTCTCTTTACCAGGGAAATCGGCTGATCGCCAAAACAGGAGGCGAACCTCTGGCAGAAAACCTCGTCAGAGCCCGGTTTACCCTCCCCGCTTCCGGGCCGCTCAATGGCACCCTGCAGGTTACGGATAACGGGCTTTCCTATGACAACACCCTGTTCATCACACAAAATAAGCCTCCCCTACTCAGGGTTCTGGGGATCGGACCTCAGCCTGCCCCTTTCCTGGATCGGATTTTCACCCCTGAGGAGTTCAGCCTGCTGCAAACCACCCTGAGGGAACTGGATTACAGCATTCTGGAACAGCAACACCTGGTCCTGCTGAACGAACTGGAGGAAATCCCGCAGAGCCTTGCCCAACCACTGCAGGAGTTTCTCGGGCAGGGCGGTTCCCTGGTAGTAATTCCGTCTAATGAAGCAAACACAAACACCTATAACCGCTTTTTTAATGGCCTGGGGGTCCGCTTCGGGCCCAGGACCGATGGGGAGATCCTAATAACTGAAATCAATTTTGAGCATCCACTGTTCCGGAATGTTTTCGAAAAACAAATCGAAAATTTTGACTATCCCGGGAGCAGGTCATATTACCCGGTAGAGGGTCGTCTTCCGCTTATGATCGGGTATCAAAATGGCGAGCCCTTTCTTTCCGGACAGAACGGGCTGTACGTCTTTGCCTCCCCTTTAAGTGGAGATTTCAGTAATTTCCGGCAGTCCCCGCTGATTGTGCCAAGCCTGTATTCGATAGGAAAACAGAGCCTGCCGGGGGCTGACCTGTACTATCAAATCGGGCAGGAAGCCCGCCTCGACCTCGATATTTCGCTTCAGGAGGACGAGATCCTCCAGCTCAGGGGGAGCTCCGTCAACATCATTCCACAGCAGCAGTCCTTCGCCCGGAAGACCCGCCTGTTTTTTGGCCTGCAGCCCGATCTGGCCGGGAATTACCTTATCGATAATCAGGGAGATTCCCTTCTGCGCGTGAGCTTCAATTATCCCCGAACCGAAAAGATTTCCACGGAGCGGGCCCTGGCACTGCCTGGATCATTTGAAATACTCCCGGATATGGATACCCTGGTGTCAGGGTATCAAAACCGCAACAGGAACACGCCCCTTTGGAAATGGTTTGTTATTTTAGCACTACTTTTTGTGCTGGCAGAAATGATCTTACAAAAAACGATGCGATGACCCTACTTATAAAATCCGCCACCCTCATCGACAAAAGTCAACCGGCATTTCATTTAAAGAAACGGGATATCCTCATCGAAGGTGGGAAGATCAAAAGCATTGGCAGGGGGTTGTCCCCAGATCCGAAAACCAGGGTAATCGAGGCACAAAACCTGCATGTGTCCCCGGGATGGTTTGATTCGGGCGTGAGTTTTGGGGAGCCAGGTTACGAGGAAAGAGAAACCATTTCCAACGGTCTGGAAGTAGCTGCAAAGAGTGGGTTTACAGGGATAGTCCTGAATACAAATACCAATCCCACGCCGGATACGAGTGGTGACATCGTTTTCCTGAAGGAGGCTGCCAAAAACCACTGCACCGAGCTGTTCCCGCTGGGGACTGTCAGTGTGGGGTCTAAGGGAGAGGACCTGTCGGAAATGTTCGATATGTACAGTGCCGGGGCTGTCGGGTTCAGCGATTACAAAACCCCGCTCCAAAACCCGAACCTCATGAAACTGGCCCTGCTGTACGCTCAGAATTTCGGAGGTCTGGTGCATTCCTTCCCCATGGACGCAGAACTGGCCGCCCATGGGCAAATGAACGAAGGGGAAATCTCTGTCCGGCTCGGACTTAAGGGTATCCCGGCACTGGCAGAGGAGCTCAGGGTAGCCAGGGATATTTTCCTGCTTGAATACACGGGAGGCCGGCTGCATATTCCTACGATCTCTACGGCCGCTTCCGTAAAGTTGATCGCAGCGGCCAGGAAGAAAGGACTGGACATTAGCTGCAGTGTTGCCATCCATAATCTTTGGTTTACGGATGCATCCGTCGAAGAGTTCGACAGCCATTTTAAGGTAATGCCGCCTCTGCGAGACGAAAAAAACCGCAAAGCGCTGCAAAAGGCACTCAGGGACGGCATAATCGATTTTGTAACCTCGGACCACTGCCCCCTTGACGTGGAACACAAACGAAGGGAATTCGATCACGCAGACTTCGGGGCCACCGGTCTGGAAGAGGCCTTTGGAATCCTGAACCAAATCTACGGACCTGAAACCAGCGCAGAAATCCTTTCCAGGGGGCGCCAAAGGTTCGGGCAACCCGGAGCAGCCCTGAAGGAAGGCCACAGGGCGGTGCTGACCCTCTTCGACCCGGATTACGAATACGTCCTGGGCGAAAACGACCTGAGGAGCCATTCCAGGAATTCCATGTTCCTTGGAGTTCCATTAAAGGGCAGGGCATACGGGGTCGTGGTCGGAGATCAAATCAGCTTTTAAATGGCCGCCCCTTCTTCACAGGCCAGGACGATCGCCATCGTTGCATACCTGACGATGATTGGCGCCCTGATTTCCATTACCATGAACCTTGAGCCGCGCTATGAGTTCAGCAGGTTCCACACACGGCAGGCGTTCGGCCTTCACCTTGGATTCCTTGGATTTGCCTTGTTCCTCAGCCAGTGGTTCAACCCCTATGCCTGGATGGCTTTGTACCTCTGCTATTTTGTCCTTTGGATCTATGGGTTTGTAGGGGCAATACAGGGGCATAAGAAGCCTGTCCCCCTGGTCGGCCCGTATTTTCAACGTTGGTTTTTATTTATCAAGTAATGGGAAACATCCGACAGGAAAAACTGCCACTTGACCATCTGTTACGGCCCAACACGGACGGGGAACCGCGTCCCCCTGCCCTGTTTATGCTGCATGGATTCGGCAGTAATGAACAAGATCTTTTTTCCTTCGCCCCGGAACTGCCCGAAGACCTCTTCATCATCTCCCTGAGGGCACCCTACCAGCTGCCCCCTTACGGGCACGCCTGGTATTCCATCAATTTCGAGGCTCCCAGGGGAAAATGGAACGACGTGGAGCAGGCCAAAAATTCCAGGGACCTTCTTTTGGAAACCATCGAAGAGGCCATTGCCAAATACCATCTGGACGCTGACCGGATCTCGCTGCTCGGGTTCAGTCAGGGAAGTATTCTGAGTTATGCCCTGGCCCTCTCCCACCCGGAACGGGTCAAAAGCGTTTTTGCCCTCAGCGGGTTCTTCGATCCGGAACTGCTTGCCCCTGAATTCCGCAGCGGAAACCTGAGCGACCTGCAGATATATGCTTCCCACGGGCAGACGGACATGGTCATCCCGGTGGCCTGGGCCCAACAGTCAGCCGATTTCATCAAATCCCTGGGAATTGACCTCCATTATGAGGAATTCCCCTTAGGACACGGGGTTTCCGCTCAAAACCTCGCCAATTTCAAATCCTGGATGAAGGGAAAATACTAGTTACTGGCTTCGGGCATACAGAAGATGGTCCAGCAGGGTGAAATCCACACTCAGGTCGTCCCTGAGCTCATACAACAGGAGAAGTTCTCCCCAGAACCTGCCGTCGGAGAAATCGGCCACGATCCAGCGATGGTTGAGCAGTTTTATCTTGTTGATCTTAAATACCCCTTCCATGCCTTCGTAAGGGACCAGTGGATTATTCCCCTCTATTTCGTTTGTTTCAAGCAATTTATCCGCTATATAGCGGGAAGGGTCTTCCACGCTAAGATGGTCGTAATAGGCCAGGGCATCATCGTTGTTTTCCAGGCTGAAATACCTCATGTCCAGCACCTCCAGCCTCGCCAGCTGCACTGAGTCCTCCAGGGCACTTACAGAGGCCTCAAGGGACCCGATCTTAGCATCCCGCTCCTGCAGGTTCCGGGAACCGGCCACAGCCAGGTAAAGGGCCACCAGGGCCGAAAAAACAAAAAGGTATAGAAAAATTCGCTGTCGCATCATTTACAGGTTTATGGTGAGATTGTCATAGGCGATATGCACATGGTCAGGGAGTTCATTGTCCACTTCGGCATGAAACCCCATCGTGTGGCTGATATGGGTCAGATAGGCCTGCTCAGGGCCTATCCTCTGGATAAATTCCAGGGCTTCCTCTAGGTTAAAATGGGAATGATGCGGATCTTTCCGAAGTGCATTCACCACCAAAACCTGCAGTCCCTCCAGGTGTTCCATCTCTGCGGGTTCTACAGTCTTAACATCGGTCAGGTAGGCAAACTCCCTGATTCGGTAACCAAATACCTGCAACCGGTTGTGACGTGCATCAATGGGAGTCACCCACAAATCCCCCACAGGAAAGGGCTTCCCTTTCACAACTTCGTGGACTTCCACCGCAGGGGCACCGGGATACCGGTTTTCATCGGCGAATATATAGTCGAACCGCTTTTTCAGGGAACTGATGACCCGTTGGTGCGCATAGACAGGGATGTCCCCCTGCCGGAAGAAAAAGGGCCGGATATCGTCTATTCCGGCCGTATGGTCTGCATGTTCGTGGGTGAAAATGATGGCGTCAAGCCGGTCTACCGGATGACGCAGCATTTGCTGTCGGAAATCGGGGCCACAGTCGATCACTATATTGCGGCCTTCCGCCTGAATCAACACGGAGACTCTCAGGCGTTTATCCCTGGGGTCCTTACTTAGGCATACCGGATCCCTGCTCCCTATTACGGGGATTCCCTGAGAGGTTCCGGTTCCTAGGAAGGTGATCTTCAACCGCTGGTCTATTTTATCCAAATTTATAACTTATTTATTACTTGGATCGTTCAATCTTTTTACCTTTGTTTCCTGTAAAAATCCCGTTATGGCCAGCGTGCAAAAGAATGACTTTGCCTTTGAAAATGTACCCTCCATTAAAGCCAAGACCCTGCGGATCAACCTGAATCCTGATATTTACGGAACATTCTCAGAAATAGGGGCCGGGCAGGAGACTGCACGTCATTTCTTCAGGTCCGGGGGTGCCTCCGGGACCATAGCCAAAGCAATGAGTGCCTATGACAGGGCTTTTAGCGATGCCATTTACGGGGTTGAGGAAGACCGGCGCTACGTCACAGAAAGCCGTCTGAAAAAGATGCTCTCCCACGAGATGCGTCTGATGGAAGAACGCATTTCCCGAGACAAACACCCGGACAGGCTGTTCTTCAGCTATGCCAATACAGTGGCCACCATCGATTTTACCAAGCGCTACAAAGGCCATGGCTGGGTGGGCATCCGCTTTCAGCTGGATCCCAAACAAAAGGAGTTTGACGAGATCGTGCTCCACCTCCGCTTTAAACAGAACGAGGCCCGCCTGCAGCAGGAGACCCTTGGAATCATTGGGGTAAACCTGATCTATGGGGCCTTTTACAAATACCACAAACCCCGGAAACTCCTTAAATACCTGTACGATCATATCGACAAGGACACCCTGGAAATCGACATGATCAACTTTTCCGGACCTAATTTCGCCCACGTGGATAACCGTCTGATGAGCCTTCAGCTTATCCGTAACGGCATGACCGATGCGGTGATGTTCGGCCCTGACGGAAATAACCTCCTGCCGGCGGCAGTGCTCTACAAGAAAAACATCCTCGCCCTCAGGGGCAGTTTCCG
>SBFL01000293.1 GCA_006227965.1 Bacteroidota bacterium
TTATTCATCTACCCCTATGACTACATCGTCCGTTTTGAAGCAGACTCCTTTCCGGGCGCCATAAACCAGTCCATCAAGGTTTGGCACAAAAAAGTTGGCGTGGAGGGCACAGAGGTTATTCAGGAAGACCTGCTCCACCTTGAACAACTGGTACAGGTTGGAGATTCAGTTCATCGCTACCGGTGGCATATCGAACCCCTGACGGACAATACTTCCAGGGTATCCGTACGCATTAAGGACCGCGACCACAGCCTCTGGAACAAACTTCTGGTTCCTTTTACAGAGGCGGAAATAGAAAAGCTGGGGGTATCCTATGTGACCGATTTTGCAGAAGATTTAAAGGCCCATATAGACCTGTTCAAGGTGCATATTGACGGTGAGGCAGAACTCCCGAGTACGTTTTACGCCTATGTAAGCCTTAAAACCTCCCAACACCGGAAAGCTGGTGGAATGATGGATAACTATATGCTCCTGAGCGACGTACTGATTGCAAATGAAGTGACCATGAACGGCCCTCCCATGATTATCGTAAATGAGTGGGACCGGGAGCGGGACAGTGTTGATTTCAATTTCTGTTTTCCGATCATCCGCTCGGACCACCTGCCACAGCATCCGAAGGTCCGTTACAAGCGTATTTTTCCCAAAAGAGCCCTCAAGGCCACCTATAACGGGAATTACATCACCTCGGACCGGGCCTGGTATGCCCTTTTGAACTATGCTGAAAAAAATGGCATTGAAGTAGATCCAACCCCGGTGGAAGTATTCCACAACAATCCAAATATGGGCGGAGATCCGTTGCGGTGGAAGGCCGAGGTTTACCTGCCTATAATAGAGGATTCATCCAATAAATAGGCTGTTAACAGGCTTATTTTGTGAATCATACGCGTGTAAATGGATAGGTGGCCCGGTCAATCTTTCGGCCATGTGCCTGCCTAATCGGACTTCTTCGAATTATCTCCGGGCACCGTTTTGTGGGCAATGTGCCCTAAATTGCTCCATCATTTGCTACCCGGCAAATCAAGTAAGGGGTTTTTGTTATCTTTCAGCAAACCGCCCTGTACCCTGTTCCAGTAATGAACACATATTTCATCGGTTACGACCTGGGGAGCTCTTTCCTGAAAACCGCCTTGGTTGCTGCGGATTCCGGTGAGGTTGTGGCCCTGGTAAAAACACCTTCTGAGGAGATGGAAATCCAGGCTCCCAATGCCGGTTGGGCCGAGCAGGACCCGGAACTCTGGTGGGAGTGCATCCGGGAGGGCACCCTGAAAATCCTCCGGAAAAGCGGCATCTCAAAAAATGCGATCCGGGGTATCGGAATTGCCTACCAGATGCACGGCCTGGTTCCCCTGGATCCAAGTGGGAAGGTAGTACGACCCTCAATCATCTGGTGTGACAGCCGTGCTGTACCTGTGGGGGCAGCCGCTGCCCTGGACCTGGGAGAAAAACTATGCCGGTCCCGGCTGCTGAATGAACCGGGAAATTTTACGGGTTCCAAACTCCGGTGGATGCAGCAACACGAGGGGGAACTGTTCCGAAAAACCCACACCGTTCTGTTGCCCGGAGACTACATAGCCTACAGGCTGACGGGAAAACGGCAAACCACAGCCAGCGGGCTTTCAGAAGGAACCCTTTGGGATTTCTCGAAAAACGAACCGGCATATTGGCTCCTTGAGCGTTGGGGGATCTCCGGTGGTCTCATCCCTGAGGTCGTTCCCACATTCGGGTTCCACGCGGAGGTATCTGAAGCAGGGGCACGCGCCACCGGTTTGGCCAAAGGCACGCCTGTTCTTTACCGGGCGGGTGACCAGCCCAACAATGCCCTTACTCTCAATGTACTGGAGCCTGGTGAAATGGCTGCCACAGCCGGGACTTCCGGAGTACTCTACGGGGTCACCGGCCAGACGGAGGTCCGGGAATTGAAAAGGTTTAATCATTTCCTTCATGTCAATCACAAGCCGGATTCTCCCAGAATCGGTCAGCTGCTCTGTATAAACGGGGCGGGCATTGCATACAGGTGGCTGAGGCGACAAATGGGTGAGGTCAGCTATAAGGAAATGAATGCTATGGCCACGGAAGTCCCCGCCGGCTCCGAAGGACTTTTATGCCACCCTTTCGGGAATGGGGCCGAGCGTTTGTTTGAAAACCGCGAGCCAAAAGCGGGATTTTCCGGCATCGACTTTAACCGTCACGGGCACGGACACCTTGTCAGATCCGTCCTTGAAGGGGTTGCCTATGCCTTCCGCCATGGGATGGAGGTCATGGAAGCCGGGGGAATCCAATTTGAAACCATACGCGCAGGCAACGACAACCTTTTCCAGGCCAAAGTTTTTACCTCAACCCTGGCTGCCCTAAGTGGCAGGCCCGTAGAACTGTATGAGACCACCGGAGCCGTTGGTGCGGCCAGGGCCTGCATGGTCCATGACAAAGGTCTTGACCAGGTCAGGCGGCAAATCGCATCCGGGGATTACCTGGGTACGGTAGTACCCCCTGCCCAAAACAATGCCCTGCTTGAGGGGTATCAAGAATGGAAATATCAACTGGACAAACATTTAAACTCCTAACCCATGCCATTGATTGGAAATACCGAGTTCTTCAAAGGAATAGGCCGAATTCCCTATGAGGGAAAAGACTCAGACAATCCCCTTGCCTTCAAGTTCTACGAGGCAGACCGCCCGGTGGACGGAAAGCCCATGCGGGAGCACTTCAAATTTGCTGTTGCCTACTGGCACAGCTTCTGCGGCACCGGGGCAGACCCCTTTGGCACGGGCACCCTACAGCACCCCTGGGATGCCCCTTCGGACCCCATGGAAGCTGCCAGGCAAAAAGCGGATGCCGCTTTTGAATTCATCACCAAACTGGGGTTTGACTATTTCTGTTTTCACGATTTTGACCTGGTCCGGGAGGCCCCCTCTCTGAAAGAGTCGGAAGGGAGGCTGGGTTACATGGTATCCTACATCAAAGATAAAATGGCGGCCTCCGGAGTGAAATTGCTCTGGGGCACCGCAAACTGTTTCAGCCACCCGAGGTACATGAACGGGGCAGCCACAAACCCCGATTTCAGGGTTTTGGCCAGGGCCGCTGCCCAGGTGAAGGGCGCCCTGGATGCCACCATTGCGCTGGGTGGTGAAAACTACGTCTTCTGGGGGGGCAGGGAAGGGTATATGTCCCTGTTGAATACAAATGTAAAAAGGGAGCTGGACCACCTGGGACGCTTTCTGAGCCTGGCCAGGGACTATGCCCGGGCACAGGGTTTCAAGGGAACATTCTTTATTGAACCCAAACCCATGGAACCCATGAAACACCAGTACGATTACGACGCTGCCGCAGTAATTGGTTTTCTCCATCAGTACGGGTTAGAGGACGACTTCAAACTAAACCTGGAGGTAAATCACGCCACCCTGGCCGGCCACAGCATGCAGCACGAGATGGAGATTGCGGCGGCCCATGGTATGCTGGGCAGTATAGATGCCAACCGGGGGGACTATCAAAACGGGTGGGACACGGATCAGTTCCCCAACAACCTCAATGAGGTAACCCTTATGATGCTGACCCTCCTGGAAGCAGGTGGATTAAAAGGGGGCGGAATTAATTTTGATGCCAAACTCAGAAGGAATTCCACCGATGCGGAAGATCTATTCCTGGCACATATCGGAGGGGCGGATACCTTTGCAAGGGCCTTGCTGATCGCAGACCGTATCCTTAAGGAATCGACCTACAGGGAATTCAGGAGGAAGCGCTATGCCTCCTTTGATACAGGCAAAGGGAAGGAATTCGAGACCGGAAGACTCACCTTTACGGAATTGCATGACATCGCCCGTCAGCAGGGTTCGATTCCGCTGACCAGCGGAAAACAGGAGTTCCTTGAAAACCTAATAAACAGGCACCTCTGAAACACGGTTTTTCCGGCGAACGAAAAATTGATCAGGGGGCGCAAATGCCCTGGGCAGAGGGCTGGCTTTTAGGGGGGACCGCCAAACATTTTCCCAAATATTCGATCCAATTAGGAGGAATCTTTTATTTTAGCTTTATTCGACTGAATTAACCAACTAAGTACCACTGCACCAATGGCATCAACTTTCGGGTTTTGGGATTACTTTATATTTATCGCATACGCCCTGCTAATTCTCAGCGTCGGGCTCTATGTCTCGAGGGATAAGAAAGGGCATCAGAAAAATGCCGAAGATTATTTTCTGGCCGGCAAATCACTTCCCTGGTGGGCCATAGGTGCCTCCCTTATTGCCGCTAATATTTCGGCGGAGCAGTTTATCGGAATGTCCGGGTCCGGTTTTGCCGTGGGCCTTGCAATCGCCTCCTATGAATGGATGGCTGCAATCACCCTTCTTATAGTGGGAAAATTCTTCCTGCCCATTTTCATCAACAAGGGCCTGTATACGATCCCTGAATTCGTGGAGCAGCGGTATTCAACCACACTCAAAACCATCCTGGCCATATTCTGGATTGCCCTGTACGTGTTTGTAAACCTGGCCTCTGTGCTGTATCTGGGAGCCCTGGCTCTTGAGACCATCATGGGGATCCCCATGGTTTATGGTGTTATAGGCCTTTCCCTTTTTGCCGCGGCCTATTCACTTTATGGAGGACTTTCTGCAGTGGCCTGGACCGATGTCATTCAGGTTATTTTCCTGGTCCTTGGAGGGCTTGTAACCACCTATCTGGCATTGAATGCGGTCTCGGATGGCCATGGCGTCTTCGCCGGGCTAAAAACGGTCTACGAAGCCGTGCCGGAAAAATTCGCCATGATCCTGGACAAATCCAACCCGGAATACAAGAACCTGCCCGGGCTAGGGGTACTTGTTGGGGGGTTATGGGTGGCCAATCTGTACTACTGGGGTTTCAACCAGTACATCATACAGAGGACCCTTGCCGCCAAATCACTCCGTGAATCTCAGAAAGGGATCATCCTGGCTGCCTTCCTCAAAATCATCATCCCATTGATCGTTGTGATCCCGGGCATCGCAGCCTATGTCATGGTAAATGATCCCATAACCATGAACCGGCTGGGAGACCTGGCCCTGAATAATATTCCATCCCTGGAACAGGCCGACAAGGCCTACCCCTGGCTGCTGCAATTCCTTCCGGTGGGACTTAAAGGAGTTGCGTTTGCAGCCCTTGCCGCAGCTATTGTCTCGTCCCTGGCCTCCATGCTGAATTCCACCTCCACCATCTTTACCATGGATATTTACAGGCAGTATGTCAACAAAGATGCCTCTGCCAAACAAACCGTTAAAGTCGGAAGGCTGACAGCCGCTGCTGCCCTTGTTGTTTCCTGTATCATGGCGCCACTGCTGGGAGGGATTGATCAGGCATTCCAATTCATTCAGGAATATACCGGCCTTGTTAGCCCCGGTATTCTCGCTGTATTCCTCCTTGGACTGTTCTGGAAAAAGGCCACCAACAGGGCCGCCATAGTGGGTGCCCTGGCTTCTATTCCAATTGCCCTCTATTTCAAGGTTGGACAAAACGGCTGGTCGGAGAGTCCCCTCTTTGTCAACGTGCCTTTCCTGGACCAAATGGGATACACCCTCCTGCTCACCATGGGTATCATCATTCTGGTAAGCCTGAGACAGAATAACGGAGCGAATGACCCAAAAGGGATCCCGCTTACCAAAGAACTTTTCAAGACGAGTCCAAAGTTCAATATCGGGGCATTTGCCGCATTGATCATCATTGCAGCGATCTACGCGCTTTTCTGGAACTAGCCTTGTCCGGAAACGGGTACAGAAGCATTGCCCTGAAATCCAGGTGATCTGCGGCATGCCGGGGGAGGCCCTCAGGCCATATTGGGGAGGAATTCCGAAACTTCCTGTTTTTCCGGCCCATATCGCGTATTTTTGTGGGGCATTTTAATTTACAGGGAACCCTCATGCGCTTTCTTGCCAGCTTTTTCCTGATTTTCCTTATCTGTGGTTGCGTCCGTTATGGAAAACTGAAGAATCCTGTGGATCTTCCAAAGCGGCTGAACGAATGTTCCGGACTGACCACCCTGGACGGGCAAACACTATGGCTTATAGAAGATGGGGGAAATGCGGATAACCTTTACGGGATCGACCCCCGGGGGGATATAGTTGCAACATTTGAAGTCGCCAACGGCAAAAACAAGGACTGGGAGGCCCTCACCAGTGATGTGTCCGGGAATGTATATATCGGGGACTTCGGTAATAATAAAAGCAAGCGGAAAGACCTGGTGATCTACAAGTTGCCCAACCCACATAAGGAGAAAGGAGAAAAGATCCCTGCGGAAAAAATCCGTTTTAGATATCCCGACCAGGAAGAGTTCCCCCCCGACTTTGAAAACCGCCGCTTTGATGCCGAGGCATTTTTCCACTCGGGGAACCGGCTGTATATCATTACGAAGAACCAGTCCGACCCATTTAATGGCAGAGCCTATATTTACAGCATACCTGACAAGCCCGGGAAATATACAGCGAAGGCGGAATTCCAGTTCGACACCTGTCCTGAGCGAAAAAGCTGCCGCGTAACGGATGCCGCCCTCTCCCCGAATGGGGACCGACTGGTCCTGCTGGGGTATGGGAAGCTCTGGGTCTTTGAAAATTTCAGGAAAAATAAATTCGGCAAGGGGCCGCAGCGCACCATCGATCTGGGGGCCACCACCCAGCTAGAAGCGATTTGTTTTGCTAAGGACGACCTTCTTTATATTGCTGATGAACGCGTTTTCCAATCAGGGGGAAATCTATATGCCTTCCCCCTTCCTTAGAAGTCAAAGCCCAGGCCAAGGGAAAACCGCAACCCGTCAGCCCCGTCAAAAAGACTAACATTGGCACTGAACCTCTGGGCCCCGTTCAGGAAGAATCCACCTCCATAAGAAGTGTGCCATTTACGGGAGGACTCCCCCGGTTGCCATACGCGTCCGTAGTCGAAGCCCCCAAAAACACCCAGAGAGACAGGCAGCAGGGCCGTTTTCATCTGCCTGAACTGGTAGCGCAGGTCCGTCAGCTGATAATAGGCGGTTTTTCCTGTAAAACGCTGGTTCCGGTAGCTTCTCGGACCATCACTGGCTCCGATCTGAGCCCCCTGGAAAAAGGCATATCCGTCGCCAATATTAAAATGGGCTTTCCAGCGGGTGGCCAGCACCAGGTCCCCGGAAGGTACCAGGCGATGATCAAGGGCCAGGGTTGGAATCAAATAGCCGAATTCATCGCCTGTTCCGGATATTTCCCGCTTGTAACCCGCCTCCAGAGACACTTCCATACCCAGGGTCGGAAAGGCGGCATCATCCCGATTCTCATATTGATAGCGACCAGAAATACCCAGGTACTGTGGCCTGGATTCCAGTTCATTTTCCTCAAAGAATGTACTTATGAACCGGCCTTCGGTATCTTCTACAGTGATAAATTCATACCCCAGCCCCATTTTCAGGTTGCCTCCGAGCGGACCCCGCCAGATCAGCGAAGGGAAAAGATTCAGCCTTCGCATCCGGACCCGGTTATAGTCCAGGCCTAGCTCATCCTCCGGGTTCGGGGTCTCGTTGCCAAATCCGAAAAAGTTATTGGTGAAATTGGGGCTCGTATACGCCGCATCCAATAGGAGGTTCCACCGGCCCAGCACCCTTGCAAATTCTCCCGAATAGGCAAAATCCAGGCCTTTTGTGGCAAAATAGTAAGCCCCTTTCACAGAATGCCTGGCAGAAAAAGGATTCCTCA
>SBFL01000331.1 GCA_006227965.1 Bacteroidota bacterium
GAGAAGCTGGAGGAGAAATTTGCGATGGCGGCCAGTTCAGCCTGTGCCAACTATTCCTTCCTGCTGGGAGGTACCAATGACAACCTTGAGGAGATCAAGCGACTAGACAAAAGGTCCTGTTCGGGCATCAAGCTCTTTTTGGGCTCCTCAACAGGGAATATGCTTGTGGATGATGAAATCGTTCTGGAGCGCATCTTCCGGAGCACGGAAATGGTTATTTCAGCCCATTGTGAAGATGAAACCACCATCCAGAGAAATCTGGAACACTACCGGGGGATCTATGGAGATGACATCCCTGTGGAATTGCACCCAACCATTCGAAGTGAGGCCGCCTGTTACCTCTCCTCCTCCCGTGCCATTGCCCTGGCAAGGGAAACCGGGGCAAGGCTTCATGTCTTCCACCTTTCAACAGGTAAGGAAACGGAGCTGTTGCGAAACGACATCCCCCTTTCGGAAAAGAAAATCACGGCTGAGGCCTGCATCCACCACCTTTGGTTTTCTGAAGAAGATTACAGGACCAAAGGATCGCTTATTAAGTGGAACCCAGCCGTTAAGACTGCTACTGACAGGGCGCAACTATGGGAGGCGGTTTTGGATGATCGCATTGACGTCCTGGCCACCGACCATGCCCCCCATACCCGGGAGGAAAAACAACAGCCCTATACAAAATGCCCTTCCGGAGGGCCATTGGTACAGCACGTCCTGCCTGCCCTGATGGAGAAATTCAGGGAGGGGGTTATTCCCCTGGAAAAGATTGTACAGAAAATGTGCCACAACCCTGCCATCCTTTTTGACATTGACAAAAGGGGATATCTCCGTGAGGGCTATTATGCAGATCTTACCGCGGTTGCCCCTGACCGGCCCTGGACTGTCCGGCAGGAGAACATACTATACAGCTGTGGTTGGTCCCCCTTTGAAGGACAGGAGTTTCATTCCAGTGTTCTATATACCTTTGTGAATGGGCACCCGGCATTTGAACTGGGCAGGCTTTCAGATGAAAGGCATGCCCGAAGACTTACTTTTGACCGATGATGGGACGACATCTAATTGCTTTGTGCTGCCTATTGATACTATCCTGTGGAAAGAAGCTGATGGAGGAGCCGGAAAACCTGATCCCAAGGGGAAAGATGGCAGACATCCTCTACGACATGGCGCTACTCGACGCCATTGACAATAGTTATCCCCAGGTGCTGGAAGAAAATGATCTGAGGACTATGGAATTCCTTTTCGAGAAATACGGAATAGACAGCCTGCAGTTTGTACGAAGTGATTTGTACTACGCCTCCATACCTGAGGAGTACCAGAAAATCTATGAGGCTGTTGAAGAGAGGCTTACAAAAAAACGGGACAGCATCTCGGAGGTCCTCCGGCAGGGGCGATCCCAGGCTTCGGACAGCCTGCCCGAGGATGAGGATTACGACTGAGGCATTTTACTGCCTTCCCTGAAATTTTCGGCACATTCCTGGAGTACCTCATCAAGGGGCTGAAATTGGAAGGCGACCCTATCCATAATTTTTTTGCTGCTGTACTTAACCGGTAGTCTTAGGGAACGCGCATTTGACTTGCTGAGATTACGTTTACGACCTCCTATCCGGGATCTGACCCAATCCATGCGCCAAAGCAATTCCAACTGCCAGCTGGCAAGAGCAGATTTGGGGGGAGCTACCCCAAGGAGGACCGCAATTTTCTGAAAGAGCTCCAGGTATTCCAGGTTTTCGGCAACCAGGACAAATCGCTCATTGAGATAGTTGGATGCCCCCAGGGCATTCATGGCCCTGACCACGTCCCAGACGCCTACGAAACCGGTGTTGCCCGGCGGAGCGATTTTTAGCCCGGAATTGAGCCGGGAGAAGATCCTTCCACTGCCCTCAGACCAAAATCCCGGACCGAGAATGACCCCGGGATTTACCAGTACAGTTTGCAGGCCTTCCTGCTCTCCTCTCCAGACTTCCATTTCCGCCAGGTATTTACTGGTTGCGTATACATTTGAGTGGGCTGGGTCCCAAAGGTCCTTTTCCGATACGGTTCCGCTGGTGCCGCCTATAGTGGCAATGGAACTCGTGTAATAGAGGCGTGAAACTCCTTTGTGGAGGCAAAGATTGACAATATTCCGGGTACCCTCCTGGTTGACCTTTAGCAGCCTGCTTCTGTCCCTGGGATCAAAGGAGATCAGTGCTCCGCAATGGTAGACCGCAGCGGCCCCGTCCATGGCGATATCCAGGGAATGTATATCGGTAAGGTCCCCGTTGACCCATTCGATGTTCTCATATAATTCCCCGGATTCAGCCCCGTACCAATGGAACAATTGCCTGACCCTGTCCAGTTTGCTTTGGGGACGGCAGAGGGCTCTGACCTCCTGGCCGGAACGCAGTAAATCCAGAATCAAATGGCTGCCTACCAGGCCGCTTCCACCCGTAACGAACACCATGGCCCAAAAATAAGCGATTCTGTGTTAATCCCTGCCCGAGGCGTCCTTTCAGGCAGGGTCTTTTAATTATATTTGCTCCAAACTTCTGGAGTACATGGTTTCAAATTTTGTGGAGGAACTCAGGTGGAGAGGGATGTTACACGATATAATGCCGGGGACGGAAGAACATCTCAAAAGCGGAATGCAGTCTGCTTATGTCGGGATTGATCCTACCGCAGATTCCCTTCATATTGGTCACCTGGTAGGAGTCATGATGCTGAGGCACCTGCAGCTTGCAGGCCACCGCCCTATAGCCCTTATAGGGGGAGCTACCGG
>SBFL01000077.1 GCA_006227965.1 Bacteroidota bacterium
TTTTAGGAACCAAAAAACGATTCTATATTTGCAGACCCTTTACGGGCTCTTAGCTCAGTTGGTTCAGAGCACCTGCCTTACAAGCAGGGGGTCGTTGGTTCGAATCCAACAGGGCCCACATCAAGCAGAAAACCCGCGCAAACTTGCGCGGGTTTTTCATTTCTGTGCAGCAAGCCAAACTTGTTTGGACTTGCGAAGGAGAAATGAAAAACAACAATCCGGCAAAGCCGGATTAGGTTTTCTATTTGCAGGAGCGGGCACGGTCTGGATCACAGCGGCAGCTGTAATCCGGTGATCCTGTACCATCGAACCCTTATGGCACTTCCACACATTAACTGCTCCGAAATGCATGCCTGAATTCATTATGGTGCATCCCATTTTGGACACGGGATATTCCCCCGGCCCCCCGTAGTTCAAATTAAGATTCTTTCCTGTAAAATTCTATCACTTTAGGCGGCAGTCAACTCCTTTTTAAAGGCATTATAAAACCTTCCAAGGAGTGCTTTTTGGTTATATTTGGAACCCTAACACCGGACACTTTAGACTTTTCCGTATTTATTCCGGCGACCAAAAGTCCTACCAATGAAAGTAATCAAGGAACTTCCCCTCTCTATTCTTTGGACCCTCCGGTTGATGAGCATTCCCGCAAGCCAACTGAGAAAGAAAAAAATGGAAGTAAGCCCGGTGATCGTTTCACTAACTTCAATTCCTTCGAGGTTGAAGACCCTGCACCTTGTTATTCGCAGCTTGCTCCATCAGGATGTGTCACCTAAGAAAATTGTCCTCTGGATGCATCAGGATCTCGAGTCCATTCTGCCTGATTCCTTAAGAAAATTGGTTGGCGAACAGTTTGAAATCCAGTTTTCGGCCCTTACATGTTCCCACCGAAAACTAATACATTCGCTTGAAGCCTTTCCCGATGAAGTGATTGTAACTTGTGATGATGATCTGATGTATCGCAAAAACTGGTTGTCCCTTCTTTACGCAGAACATCTTCAGAACCCAAAATGTATTATCGGGAACCACACAGTCCATATCAATCACGACAAGGATGGCAATCCAATGCCTTTCAGGACATGGAGAAAACCCATGGATGGAAAAACAAATCCATGGGCCCTGACCCCTATAGGTGCCTGGGGGGTGCTATACCCGCCTAACAGCCTTTCGGATCAGGTTAGGGATCCTGAGAAGTTTATGGAGTTGGCTCCCCGGGCAGACGATCTTTGGTTCAAAGCCATGGCTCTGTTGAAGGGAACCATTTCCATACAGGCTTCCAAAAAGCCTACAGAACCCATACCCATTGGGGGAACCCAAAAAGTAGCCCTTAAAAAAGAAAATCTGGGAGCGGACAGGAACACGGCCCAGTGGCAGGCTCTTGAGGATGCCTACGGGCTATCCGAAATCATTTTAGGTTCTCCGTGATAAAGAGGAAATGAAATACCGGCCGGATACCCAATTAAGACCAAAAACAATATTTTTAGGAGCAGCTAACACCATACGAATGTGAGAACAAAGGTCCGGGCAGGTTATTATGTGTTATTTATCGCACAGGTTGCAACTGCCATACTGGCGCTATACTCCGGGGATTTTCTTTTTAAATCGGGTTCTGCAGGTATCGGGGCCCTGATCATCCTACTGCTTTCTTCCCGAAAGGCCTTCCGGACCCCGGACCTATGGCTGGTGGCCGGGGCGTTCGTTTTTTCCATCATCGGGGATTATTTCCTCTCCCATAGGAACGGGGTCCTGATGATGTTCGTTTACGGAATCTTTTTTTTCTTTCTGGCCCATCTGGGCTATCTGGCGTATTCCCTGTTTAACGGTAAAATCAAATGGCTTTTAACCGGGGTGCTATGTGCGGGATACATTATTTTTTTCTTCACTGCCCTATATGAGAATATTGCGGATCCGTTATTGATGTGGGCCGCCCTGGCCTACCTTTTTGTCTCCTGTTTTTCCCTGGGGGCCGCATGGGGGCTGTCCCAAAACGGGTGGGTTAAATGGGGTTACATTACAGGGATCGGATTGATCCTGTTTTCGGACACGCTAATTGCCTTTCGGGAATTCATGGAGTACGGCCGGTGGGATTTTCTGGTCCTCCCAACATACTACCTGGCGCATATCGTTATTACCTGGTCCGTTTGGAAATCTGCTACTCAAAAGGGGGCAGCGGCCCCCACCCCGAATACAATCTAAACCGATTTACTGCAATGAGCAATCAATTGGCCCAGGGGGAATTGCCCACCCCCCCAACTCTAAATTACCCCTTTCCCCTAGTTTAACTAAAAACACCCCATAAGCTTTTCAAACTGGCCCGTATAAAGGAACAATTCCTTCCGTTTTTAATCCCGCATCATCTTTTTCAGTAACTTAAAGCCAAACATTACAAACTCATGGCTGAATATACTCTGGATGTAAACCACCGCAAATACGAAGTGAACGTGGCTCCCGGGACTTCCTTACTTTGGGTTTTAAGGGAACACCTTGGACTGACCGGGACCAAGTACGGATGTGGCATTGCCCAATGTGGCGTGTGCACCATACACATAGACGGTTCTCCCGCCAAGGCCTGTGTCATACAGGTAGATGCGGTAGCGGATGGGCAGAAAATAAGGACCATTGAAGGGTTGTCAGAAAATCGGGACCACCCGGTGCAGAAGGCCTGGATTGAGGCCCAGGCGCCCCAGTGCGGGTATTGCCATCCGGGACAGATCATGCAGGCGGTCGCCCTGTTGGAGG
>SBFL01000210.1 GCA_006227965.1 Bacteroidota bacterium
CCACATTGGCGTGGCCGGCGGCTGGGCAAAACCGAGTACGGGGTATACCTTCTGGAATACGAGTCAAAAAGTACCCAGGCTGGTTGAGGCTCTCAAAACAGGGGAGTCCCTGAAGATGGCCGTTAAGAACAAATTCTGGTATTACGACCGGCTGATGCTCGATGTGCTTGCACGGGAGAATGCCGAAGGGGGTCGGATCTTTACGATGTTGTTCCGTCACCTTAGCCCACAGCTGATTTTCAGGTTCCTCCACGAACAGACAAGCCTGGCAGAAGATGTTAAGATCATTAATTCCTGCCCTAAGGGAATGTTCATAAGGGCTTTCTGGAAGGCCCTGATCAGAAGTTCCTATTGAGGAGCCACTGCCCGAATTCCCGCAACACGGCAACCTTAGAATCGGGCAACTGGAGGATCCCGAGCTGCCGGAAGGCCTCATCGGTGTATTCAAAGATCTTGTCCCTGGCAGCGTCTGAGGCCCCGCTGGTTTGGAAAATCTGGGATATCCTTTGGATTTTAGCCTTCGGATCCCGCGGTCTGATGGAATAAAGATCCCTCAATTCCCGGGATTCCTCCGGACTGGCTAAATCCAGGGACTTTAGGTACAAGAAGGTTTTTTTGTTCTCAATGATGTCACCCCCCACCTGTTTCCCAAAGGTCTCAGGATCCCCGAAAACATCCAGATAATCATCCTGCAACTGGAAGGCCAGGCCCAGATAGATCCCGAAGGAGTAAAGCGCCTGCAGGTCCTCGCCGGGTGCCCCGGCTACAAGCGCTCCCATTTTCAGGGCGCAGCCAATTAGAACAGCGGTTTTATACTCGATCATGCGCAGGTACTCGGAAATCTGCACATCGTCCCTGGACTCGAAATCCATGTCGTACCGCTGGCCTTCACAAACCTCAAGGGCAGTTTTGGAGAAGACGGTCATAAGCGGTTTGAAAACTTCACCGGGATAGGCTTCCAGTTGGCGGTAGGCCTCAATGAGCATGGCATCCCCCGAGAGGATGGCAGTATTGGTGTCCCACTTCTCGTGGACCGTGGGCTGTCCCCTTCGCAAGGGGGCATCGTCCATAATATCGTCATGCACCAGGCTGAAATTGTGGAAGATCTCCACGGCCATAGCCGCCGGCATTGCCTTTTCCACGGGAATCCCGTAAAGGTCTGCACTGAGCAACACCAGCACCGGACGGATCCGTTTGCCGTCCAGGTTAAGGATGTACCGTACCGGTTGGTAAAGTCCCTCGGGCGGTCTGGTTTCAGATTTCTGCCCTAAATAATCCAAAAAGGCGGTACGGTAATTTGCGATGGATGCGATCATGACCCAAAATTAGGGTAAAGGCCTTTGGAAACACAATAGGAATACCGGAAAATTAGGAAAAGTAATCGCTATTGTTAAATAATTGTAAATACTAGGGAAACTTTTTTTGTTTTTAAAGTTTCCACGTTACATTTGGTCCTATGAAAGAAAAGATTCTGGACACGGCTACTGAGCTTTTTCTGAACCTGGGGTTCAAAAGCGTGACCATGGATGACCTGGCGGAGCAAATGGGTATATCCAAGAAGACCATTTATACCCATTTCAATAATAAAACCGAACTGGTAGAACAGTGCACCCTGAATCTCTTTCACAAAATTTCCCATGGGATTGACTGTATTTGCAAAATGGGGAAAAACCCGATCGAAGAAGAATACGAGATCAAACGGTTTGTCATGGCAAATCTCAAGAATGAGAAAACCTCCCCCCAGTATCAGCTTAAGAAATACTACCCGCAAATCCATAAGACCCTCCAGAAAAAACAGTACGATTTGATCAAAGAATGTATCCAGTCGAATATTCAAAGGGGAATCGAGCTGGGCCTGTACAGGGAGAACCTGGATGCGGACCTAATAGCCCGTATCTACTTTGCAGGAATTACCAGCCTGAAGGATGACCGTCTGTTCCCCAGACATTCGTTTCCCATGGTGCCGTTAATGAATGAACATCTTGAATACCACCTCCGGGGGATTGTAACGCCGAAGGGAAGAACCATACTTAATAATATCATCAACTCAAACCAGGACTAATGTTTTTTTTCAGAATTATTGGAATAGCCCTGTTTACAGTATTTATAAGTCATGCCCAGGATCTGCCAAAGAGCTTTAGCCTGGAAGAGGCCATCCAGTTTGCACTTGAGCACAACTACGGCGCTATCAATGCAAGCCGGGATCTGGTGGATGCCCAAAAACAAAAATGGGAAACCATCGCCACCGGTCTTCCCCAGATCAGCGGCAACATCAGCTATCAGGACCAGCTTAAACAGCCCATTACCCTGATTCCGGGCGACTTTCTGCCCAATGCGGAACCCGGGACCTTTGTGCCTATTGTTTTTGGTCCTCCCCGTTCCACAGCAGCTATAGCCACTTTAAAACAGCAGATTTTCGACGGTTCCTATATCGTAGGCATACAGGCAACCAAGGCCTTTTTGAGCTACAGTGAGAACAACAAGGAGAAAACAGACCAGGAAGTCCGCAAAGCAGTGGTGGAGTCTTATGGAAACGCCCTGCTTGCGCAAGAAAGCACGGAAATCCTAAGACGGAATATCACAGCGGTAGAAAAGAACCTATTCGAAACAGAAAGTCTGTACAAAAACGGGCTGGGAGAAGAAGAAAATGTGGAGCAGCTTCAGATTACGCTTGCTTCGCTCAAAAATGCGCTGAACAGCAGTGAGCGGCTCGAAACCATCACCCTTCAGA
>SBFL01000071.1 GCA_006227965.1 Bacteroidota bacterium
TCACTACAGGACTCTCCAAAGAAGCCGACGGAAGCATCCGCATGGACCCCTCGGATTTCGGGCTCCTGCCGGGCCTCACCGAGCCCGATGTGCTTCAGTCCATACAGGCCCTTCCGGGTATAAAGAGCATCGATGAAACAGTGTCAGACATCAACATCAGGGGTGGTACGAATGACCAGAACCTGCTTTTGTGGGATGGTATCAAAATGTACCAGTCGGGGCATTTTTTTGGGTTGATCTCTGCCTTCAACCCCTATCTGACCGAATCCGTCCAGGTAATCAAGAACGGCTCGAGCGCCTGGTATGGAGACGGATTGAGCGGCATCATCAACATGCAGACCTTTGACCAGGTGGAGCGCACCTATTTCGGGGGAGGCGGCTTCAACCTGATAAGCGCTGATGTCTATACCCACATCCCCATCACAGACCGGCTGGCCTTCCAATTTTCGGCAAGAAGGTCCGTAACTGATTTCCTGAACACCCCCACCTACTCCCAGTTTTCAGACAGGGCCTTCCAGGATACGCAGATCTCCTCCCCGGCAAGAGATGCCTCGGATCGTATTTTGGAAAGGGAGGAGAATTTCTACTTCTATGATTTTACCGGGAAACTCCTCTACGACCTGGGGGACCGGCATCGCATCCGGATGAATTTCCTATATATCGACAACGACCTCAGCTATACAGAAACCCTCTCCGCAGATGATTCCCAAAACCGTAGTCTTCTTGACCAGACGAACATTGCGTTTGGGGGACGTCTGGAAAGTGACTGGAATACCTCCCTGACCACGGAAATCTCTGCCTACCATACCCAATATGAACTGGATTCAGAATTGCGGACCGAAAGCAGCGGACAGGAACTCTTTCAACTCAACCAGGTCAATGAAAATGCCCTGAAGGCAGATGCCTATTACCGCTTTAATGATTTGCTCCACTGGCAGGCCGGGTATCAGCTGCTGGAAACGGGGATCACCAACACGACGGAGGTGAGCCAGCCCCCCTTCCAGAGCCGAATCAAGAATTTGCTCTATTCGCATGCCCTCTTTACGGAATGGCGCTACCAGGGCCCCGAAAAACGTCTTCAGACACGGGCTGGCCTCAGGCTGAATTACCTGTATAACCCGGGGGATCTCAGTGAGCTCTATCTGGAGCCCCGCCTGAGTTTACACTACAGGCTGACGGATCATCTGGGCCTGGAAGTCCTCGGGGAGCTAAAGAATCAGGCAACCCACCAGATCGTGGACCTGGAACAGAATTTCCTGGGGATCGAAAAAAGACGGTGGGTGCTTGCAGACGGGGAGGACCTCCCCGTGGCTACAAGCCTGCAGGCTTCCCTCGGGCTGCACTACGACCGCGGCTTCTGGCTGGCCGGCCTTGAGGCATTCTACAAGGAAGTGGATGGGATCAGCACAGATACCCAGGGCTTCCAGAACGAAGACCAGTTTGACGGGGAACTGGGCAGCTTCCGGGTCTATGGGGTCGAAGCCCTGCTGAATTACAAGACCACCTCCTGGAGCAGCTGGCTCAGCTATGCATACAACCGCAATGACTATACCTTCGAGGAATTACAGCCGGCCACCTTTCCCAATAACCTGGATATCCGGCATACTGTCACCCTGGGTCTGAATTACACCTATCAGCAGCTAAAAATGGGGCTTGGCCTGAACTACCGGACCGGCCGCCCATTCACAGAACCCCTTCCGCCACCCGACGACATTGATACATCGGTGTTTCCCAGCCGCATCAACTTCAGCGAACCTAACAGCAGCCGTCTGCCGGAATACTTCCGCCTGGATGCTTCCATGACGTATTCCTTCTCTATTTCACAGACCGTCCGCGCGTCCCTGGGGGCATCTGTCCTGAACCTGACCGGGAGGCGCAATGTTCTGAACACCTACTACCGACTGAACGATTTGGAACAGATCGAAAAAATTGAAAGTATCTCCCTGGGGCTCACGCCGAACGCCAGCTTCCGGGTTTGGTTTTAAGACCTGTAAAGCCGGCTGATCACCAGCACATGCGGAAAGGTGATTGCTGCCAGGAAAGAAAAGAAAAGCGGCATAAACCCAAGGGAACTCTCCCTGAAATAAAGGAATGCGAGGGCCAGGGTTACCAGGGCTCCAACCCAGTAAATAGCCGAGGAGCGCATGTACTTCGATCCATTCTTCAAATTCACAGAGCCGTATAATAAGCGGATTTGGTCTGCCAGGGAGGGAACCGAATGCCAGACCACAAAATAGATAGCAAATGCCCAGATAAGCGAGGCGGTATTAAAGACGATAAAGAAAACCAAAAGCAGGAAGAGCTCCCGAAACACGTACCTCTTGAATTGTGTCCAGAAGAAGTTGAAAAAACAGATTATAAGGAAAAGCCCAAGAAAACCAAGGCATCCATACGTAAACCAGGCTGGCTGTACTGAAAAGCCGGTTATATCGAAAATCACCTCTGCTACCTGTTCCGCATGGGCGGCAAATAAAAGCATGAGTATGGTAAGGCCATAACTGGTGTACAGGAATTTCTGAAGCCAGATCCGGCGCCCCATCCGCCTCACCCAGTGCTGCTCGCCGAAGTGGTACCCGCTGAAAACAATAAAAAAGGTAAGGGCTACCAGCGGCAGGAGGCTGAACAAAAGGGCACTGCCCAAAACAAAGCCTATGTAGGACAAAAGAAGTTTTACATTGGGATTCCCGGTTTCCGTAACAGCCTGCCCGCGCCTTAAAATTTCCAGGTCAT
>SBFL01000152.1 GCA_006227965.1 Bacteroidota bacterium
TATATGGTCTATTATAACAGTATTCCTGGAGTCTCTGATTCATAGGGGATATTAAATATATTCCGATTGGTATTTTTATGTTTACTTTTGACTTGAATTGAGATTATCACTTAGTGTTTTTTTGATAGATCCTCTCACACATCAATTGTTTAACTAACAAAATCTAACACCTATGCCGTTCACTTCAGAAACTGCTGCCAAGGCAGGGAGGAAATCCAGTAGGAAGGGAGTACCTAATAAAACCACTAAAGCTATTCGGCAGTATTTCCAGGAATTGCTGACAGAGAACCTGGATCAGTTGAAAGAGGATATAGCAATGCTGGCTCCTGAAAACCGCATACGGGTATTGCTTGAATTGTCCCGGTATGTTGTGCCAAGGCTTAATGCTGTCCATTATATAGAGGAGAAAAATGATTCACAGAACCTGGACCTTAGCGAGTTGACCGACGAAGAACTGGAAATGCTCTACAAGGTTATGCAACGGCAGGAGTTGCTCGGATCTTTCTGATTTACGAAAGGTCCTGCCAGGATAAAAATTCCACCATTACTACACAAATGCAAAGCCTTTATTTCCAATTTGTGCAACAAATGTGTTACAACAGAAAATGAAAAAAGGGCTACATTTCTGTAACCCTTTGATTTAGAAGTGGTCCCGCCCGGGTTGATTTCCTGCGAAAATGGACCAGAGAAGTCCCGTTGCTGCAAATAGCAACCCTACGCTTCGCTAGCGCGAAGCGCGTTTTGCGTTTCCCGTCCGAAAGCTCAAGCGAACTTGGGCGGGGTTTCTGTCGCTTGGGTTGGCGCGCCCTGCGGCGCGCCGACCAGAGAAGTCCCGCGCCTGCAAATAGCAAACCCTCGCAGCCCTATCAGGCTGCGAGGGTTTGCTGCTTGATGTGGTCCCACCTGGGCTCGAACCAGGGACCCTCTGATTATGAGTCAGATGCTCTAACCAACTGAGCTATAGGACCGTTGAAATATCACGAAGTAATGAACTGTTCTTACCTGGGCATCTCCTAAGAGGCCTGCCCTGTAGTGTGCTCCACTCTACTACGGCGCAATATTAGCACTATTTTCCAAGGGCTGCAACAGCCTGTTGCCTATTCCTGCGGGGCGTCCTGGCAGAGCTCTATAAGGACCCCGTTGGTGGTTTTAGGATGCAGGAAAGCCACCAACTTATTGTCGGCCCCTTTTTTGGGTGTATCGTTCAGCACGATGAAGCCTTCTTCCCTGAGCCTTTCTATTTCCGCCCGGATGTCCTCAACGTCGAAGGCAATGTGGTGAATCCCCTCCCCTTTCTTTTCAATATATTTTGCAATGGGGCTGTCCTGCCGGGTCGCTTCGAGCAGTTCTATTTTATTCGGGCCTGCCATGAAAAACGAAGTCTTAACACCTTCGGAAGCTACTTCCTCCATTTTGTAGGGGGGCTGTCCGAAGAGCTTTTCAAAAAGCGCGTTGGACGCTCCGAGATCCTTTACCGCAATCCCGATATGTTCGATTTTCCGCATTCTGCCGGGTTCTGATGCGAAATTACACACTTTTGTCCGTATTTTTGCCCCATGGAGACCCAACGACAGAAAAAAATAGCAGGCCTGCTTCAGCAGGACCTGGCCGATATCCTGCAGCGATCTGCCGCCGATGGCGGGCTCAGGGGGGTGATCCTGACGGTCTCCAAAGTCTACGTGACCTCGGATCTTTCAATCGCCAGGGTCTATGTGAGCATTTTTCCTCCCGGGGAGGCCCGGCCCCTGTTGAAGGGGATTCAGGCCGAGTCGGCCGGTGTACGGCATGAACTCGCCAGGCGCACCCGGCACCAACTCAGGCGGGTTCCTGAGCTTCTATTCTTCCTGGACGATTCCCTTGATTATATCGAGAAAATTGAGAAATCCCTGGAGGATGGGGAGAACCCTATAGAGAATCCCGATTTGCTCGACCGCAGAAAAAAATCCTGAGGGTGAATTTCCCGTTTTACATTGCAAAAAGGTATCTCCGTTCCAAAAGCAGTCAGAATGCCGTGAACATCATCAATATGGTGACCTTTGGGGTGATCGTAATAGGGTCGGCCGCTTTGTTCATTGTGCTTTCCGGATTCTCAGGGCTGAAGGATTTCAGCCTGTCATTCAGCAATACTTTTGATCCGGACCTCAAAGCTGTTCCGGTGCAGGGAAAAAGCTTTTCTTTCGATAGAAAAACGGCCGTTGCCCTTATGGATATTCCGGACGTGGTGTCGCTTTCCGGGGAACTGGAAGAGCGTGTCTACCTCACCCACCGGCAGAAGAGCCGGATTGCCTGGATCAAAGGGGTGGACAGTTCCTATACCCAAACCACCGGCATTGACAGCACCCTCTTCCTGGGAAAATGGGATTTGATCGGCCAGCAGACCATCACCGGGATCGATATTGCCAACCTCCTGGGGCTGAGCGTACAGGATTACCGAAGCCCCCTGGTTGTGCTGGCTCCAAAACCCGGCAAAGGGGGCATTGGTACAGGGGGGCTCGGGCAGAAACCATACAACCAGCTCTCCCTTGTGCTCAGCGGCGTGTATCAGATCGAAGAGAACCTGGACAAAAAATACATCTTTGCGGAGCTTCCTACGGTCCAATCCCTTTTGGAGCGGGGGTATGATGAGGTATCAGGAGTGAGTTTCAAACTGGCATCCGGCACCGATGAGAGCGCCGTTAGGGCAGCCATTAAGGAGGTTCTGGGCCCGGGCATACAGCTCAAAAACCGGA
>SBFL01000353.1 GCA_006227965.1 Bacteroidota bacterium
GCCTTACATTACCGAGCGTTGGCCCGGGGGCATGCTCACCAACTTTGTCACCATCCGTAAAGCGGTCAAGAAAATGACCTCTATTGACCGGATGAAAAAAGACGGCACCTTTGATACCCTTTCCAAAAAAGAGCGGCTGCAGGTAGAGCGTCTCCGTGCGAAACTTGAGAAAAACCTCGGTTCGATCTCAGATATGACCCGGCTTCCCGGCGCCATCTTTGTGGTAGATACCATGCGGGAGCACATCGCGGTAAAGGAAGCGGAAAAACTCAATATCCCCATCTTCGCCATGGTGGATACCAATTCAGATCCCCGACCCATTGACTTTGTGATCCCTTCCAACGACGATGCCTCAAAATCCATTGACATCATCATGAGAAAGGTGACCGAAGCGGTGGCTGAAGGTCTGGCGGAACGCAGGTCTGAAAATGGCACTGAAAAGGACGAGGAGGATTCGGAGTCCACAGTAGTGGCTGCGCCGGAAGCTGAGGCTGAAGCGCCAGCGATGGAAGTCTCCGAAGCGGAGCCGGTTGAAGAGGCTGTAGAGGAGGAAGCGGTTACCGTCGAGGCAGCCCAGGAAGAGGCTCCTGAAAAAGAAGAAACCAGGGAGGAAAAAGCTGAAAAGAAGGCCGACCAGGCCAAGGCAGATGACCTCACAAAAATTGAAGGCATTGGCCCGAAGGCAGCTGAGGCCCTTGTAAATGCCGGCTTGAGCACCTATGAGGCCCTGGCAGGTGGGGATCCTGAAAAAATCAAGGAGCTCCTTACGGAGGCCAGTTCCCGATTGGCCCATCTGGATCCTACCAGCTGGCCAAAACAAGCCAAGATGGCCGCTGAGGGCCTATGGGACGACCTCAGCGAATGGCAGGAAAAAGCCAAGGGAGGGGTTGAATAACAATCGCCCCCGGCATTGCGAGAATGATTATTAGTAAAACGGAATTACAACATTCCATAAACACACTGTAAAATGGTAAAAGTTACCGCATCAGAGGTAAATAAATTAAGGAAAACCACGGGGGCAGGAATGATGGACTGCAAAAACGCCCTGGTCGAAGCCGAAGGGGATTTTGACAAAGCCATTGAAATCCTGCGTAAAAAAGGACAAAAAGTTGCCGCCAAGCGCGCTGACAGGGAGTCTTCCGAAGGAGCCGCAATCGCTAAAGTGAACGACAGTAACACCGAGGGAGTCATTGTGTCGCTGAACTGTGAAACGGACTTTGTGGCCAAAAACGAAAGTTTTGTCGAGCTGGCTAACCAGCTTGCGGACCTGGCCCTGAATTTCGATTCCAAAGACTCATTCCTGTCAGCCGATTTCAACGGGCTCAGCGTTCAGGAAAAGCTTTTGGAACAAACCGGTGTGATCGGAGAGAAAATCGAGATTGGTGGTTTTGAAAAACTGAGCGCACCCTTTGTGGGATCCTACATTCACGCAGGGAACAAAATCGCAACGCTTGTCGGGCTCTCAAAAGTAGTGGGGAATGCCCCCATCGTTGCCAAGGACGTGGCCATGCAGGCAGCCGCCATGAACCCTGTAGCCCTCAATGAAGAGCAGGTGGACCAGGAAACCATTGACAAGGAAATCGAAATTGCCAAAGACCAACTTCGTCAGGAAGGCAAACCTGAGGCAATGCTGGACAAAATCGCTCAGGGGAAACTCAAGCGGTTCTTCAAGTACAACACCCTGGTGAATCAGGACTTTATAAAGGACAGTAAGGTTAGCGTTGCCCAGTATGTAAAATCTGCCGATGCCGATCTGGAGGTTACCGGATTTGCAAGGGTTGCCTTAGGGTAATCCCAAAAATACATTAAATAAAAAACGCCCTTGTTCAGGGCGTTTTTTTTTGATCCTTTACCCTTTCAGCCATGCCTCACGCAACCTGAGTTGCTGAGGGGTTGTATTTTTAAGGGGTGCCATCGAGAACTTTTCCACCTTTGGAGTCCCCAGGTTTGCTTGCAGGCTCAACTCTTCCCCGCCCCGCTCAATCAGAATTTCCAAAGTGGTGTCAGGGGTCCAGGAAAAACTTTCCATCAGTATGTTCTGGGCTGATTCCATGGTAAATTCCTGACCGTTGACCATTTTCAGGATATCACCCTGCTCAAGACCGATATCCCGCATCGAACTGTTCATGGGAATATCGTCCCGTATGAAGATACTTTGCTGGTCTGGGGTCGCATTGATAAAAGGCACCTGGCCCTGAAAGAAAAAGTAGCACTCCCCTTCGGTGCTCTGCATAGCGAGGCCCACTTTCTCCAAAAACTGGTTGTAATCAATGGGTGTGGTGCCGCTCACATAGGTTTCAAAAAATACACCGATCTCAGGATAGGTGTTTTCCACAATGATATCAAACAGGTCTTCATCCTTAAACGGCGTGACCTTGTCGTACTCCCGGGACAGCTTTTTCATAAGGTCCAGCACCCCCATTCCTCCCCCACTCAGCTCCCTGAGCCTGATATCCAGGGCCATATTGATAAGGGCCCCTTTCTGGTAAACATTGGCGTACTGATCCGAATATGGTTCCACCAGCACGTTGCTGCTCATTTCAGTGAAGGACATTTCATCATCATACGACTGGGAATAAAGGATCTTATCCGTCATCCGCTGATAAAAATTGGCCTCGTCGATTAACCCTTCCTTTATCTGGAACAGATTTGCGAAGTATTCGGTAGTTCCCTCATACATCCACAAATGCTGTGACATTTCAGGTTGATTATAATCAAAGT
>SBFL01000032.1 GCA_006227965.1 Bacteroidota bacterium
ACCATTGAGCCAAGACCTAAGTATTCAGGCCTCTGAAGAAGCAGGGAGCAGGTAGATCCCATCCTCACGCAGGTCGATCTTGCGCTCACGGTAAAGAATACCGACCCCTTTCTTGAACATTTTCTTGCTCATCTGCAATTGCTCCTGTATGGCTTCCGGGGAGGATTTATCATGAAGGGGCAGCATACCTCCTGACTGCCTCAGTGCCTCGTAAATACGGGATGCGGCAGGTTCCAGCTTCCGGTACCCCAGGGGTTCCAGTGTAATATCCAGCTTGTTGTCCGGCCTTATTTTCTGGAGATACCCCGGCAGGCGGTCCCCTGTTTTGAGCTGGCGGAATACACGGTCCCTGAAGAGCAGGCCTTTATGGCGATTTTCCACGACCACCTCGAAACCAAGTTCTGTTTCCCTGTAGACCAGCAATTCAACCTGCTGGCCCGGTACCAAGTCCAATTCCCTGTTATCCAGAAAGCGTTCAAGCCGCGCAGAGGCCACCAATCTAGAGGATTTGGGGTCCAGGTAGCAATATACCACATGTACCTCCCCTTTTTTCATGGGGACCGGCTGTTCCCTGAACGGAACCAGAAGATGCTTTTCTAGGCCCCATTCCATAAACGCCCCATACTGATTTACCTCCGCTACCTGAAGCGGCCCAAAGCTGTCTCTCACAATAAGGGGTTCCAGGGTTGTTGCGACCTGCCTTTGCTCATTGTCCAGGTAACAAAATACGGTGATCTCATCCCCGGTTTCATAATGTTCCGGCCTGTATTTCCCGGGCAGAAGGATCTCGTTTCCTTCCCCGTCACCCAGAAAGAGTCCTACCCGGGTATCCCTCAGAATAAAAAGCCTATTGTGGTTCCCGAGTTCTATCATTGTATGGAGGGTTTCCGGCCAGGGTTTTGGATCCTGAGCCCCGTGTTATGCCTACTTATAGGCAGCTTCCTTCTTAAAGCGGCGGGCAAGAATATAATAGATTACCGCCCTGTATTTGTTCCGCTCTGACGTGCCATATTCACGGATGACATCCTTTATGGTGTGCATAAGGTGCGGTCCATCTGGCAACCCCAGTTTCTTTATGAGATAGTTGTTCCTTACCGTCTCCAGTTCGGACTCGTCCGTTCCTGAAACAAGGGAAGCGTCCCGGTTATATATGGCAGGACCCAGACCTGCCGTTACTTTTTCCAGAAAATCCAGGTCCGGCGTCTGAGAAAATTTCTCCTGGATGTGCTTGGCATACTGAGCGATCAGCTCCTCTTTTTTCTTACTCATGGAAATCGGTTTTTCGTAGGATTTCTCCCAGGGCCGAAGATAAAAAATCAAAGTAGCCCAGCAAAACGGCATCATTCAACTTTCTGGGAGTTTTTACCTCCAGCAGGCGGGGTGATCCGGAAGGTTCGAAAAAAGTGTTCAGAGCGGTGCTCAGGTCCCTTGTGGATTCGGCCTTCCGGTGTTCTATCCCATAGAGATCGCAAACAGCTTTTATGGAGCGGTCCTGTACAGTTTCGAAGTAATTCTCAAAGGTTGGGCTTGTTTCCTTTCCCGGCAAAATCCGAAAGATTCCGCCTCCCTGGTTGTTGATGACCACAATCCGGAAATCCGCCCTGAGATACTTATTCCAAAGTCCGTTGGAATCGTAGAAAAAACTGAGGTCCCCGGTTATTAGCAATACCGGCTGGCCCGAACCTGTACTTGCTCCCACAGCCGTGGAGGTACTGCCTTCTATTCCGCTTGTCCCCCTGTTGCAGTAAACGGGATTTTCCGGTCCCATGTCAAATAGCTGCACATACCTCACAGTGGAACTGTTTGCCAGCTGTACCTGAATCCCTGCCGGGATTGCTTTAAGGATCCGGTCAAAGGCAACCATGTCAGAAAAGGAGATTCTACTTAGATATTCCCGACGGCCCTCTTCATACCGGGTGCGAATGCGGTGCCAAACATCGCGGTATAAATAGCCTCCCCGTGGAACCCCTGCAAGAAGTTCCCTGAAAAAGCTACCGGCGGGCACCGCGACATGCTTCTCAAGGGCGTAATAGGTGTCAGGGGCCTGGAACGGATCCACATGCCAATGGGTCCTGGGAGTGTATTTTCTCAGAAACTGCTTGATCTTTTTGGAAACGACCATCCCGCCCAGGGTGAGCAACAGGTCTGGTTGGAGGGACCGAAATAACTCCTCCGCCCTTTCGGACAACTCCAGGGGGGCCATGATACTGTCGATACTGGGGAAAAATCCAGGATGGTGAATATTTGAGGTGGTTTCCGTGAAAACCAGCACGGAAGGGTCAGCCGCAAGGATTTCGAGGGTTTCGGGATCCAGACCTCCCGGCGGGAGTGCGCCGATCAGGATCATTTTTTTGGCTGAGTCCCCCCAGATAGAGCGTAAGGTTTCCAAGTCGGGCTTTGGGGTGTTCCTGTCCGATCCTTTTTCATGTACAGGAAGGAAGGCCGGTGCATCCCGGGTTTGGTACAGAGGCTCTTCAAAAGGGGCATTCAGGTGGACGGGCAATTGGCTTTGCATGGCCGTTTGAAGCGCCTTTGAAATGAGCATTTCGTTTTTTAGTTGCCGCTGGCCCTGAAGTTGCTCTCGTTCCTTTTCCGAACCCGGGGGCCTTCCCTCATGTCGGATTCGGTCAGGGGCATGGGTCAGGTCCTGGAGAAGGGCTGCCTGGAACCCGATGTGCTTTTCAAAAACACCCGGTTGTCGAATCGTTTGCCCATCCCC
>SBFL01000385.1 GCA_006227965.1 Bacteroidota bacterium
TAAATATAGGGGCTAAAATTGTCCCACCTGTATCCATTCAGGGCTACATACACCCTGCTCTCCTTGTGTTTGGAGGCCACAACCCGACTCACCCACAGATCATCCGGGAAGCTGTCGGAGATACGTTGCCAGGACCCTCCTGAATTCTGGCTTACATGGACCAGTCCGTCATCGCTGCCTGTATAAAGTAGTCCGAACCGGAAAGGGGATTCAGAAATTGCGGTAAGGGTTCCATAGGGGACATTCCCCTTATTTCCTCCTGTTGTCAGGTCTTTCGAGATGGCACTCCAATCATCCCCCCTGTTCATGGATCTGTGTAGTTTGTTGCTGCCCAGGTAGAGGATGTCCTGATTATGTGAGGAAAGCAGGATAGGGGTCTGCCAGTTAAAGCGATACGGGGATTCTCCAAGGGAGTGTTTCGGTTGTATGTAGGTTCGTTTATCAGATGCTAGGTCCAGCCTGAAATAATTCCCAAACTGGAATCCCGTGTAGACGATATCCGGATTCCGGGAATCCACCTGCACCTGCATTCCGTCTCCTCCCAGGATGGCCTTCCAGGGGTATTGACCACTTTGGTGCCATCTCACTGATTCGTTCGCATTGTGAGGCCCTTTCCAAACCCCATTGTCCTGTAACCCTCCATAAACATTATAAGGTTTCTGGTTGTCCACGTTAATGGCATAGAACTGCCCAACGACAGGGGTGTTATTCTTGATCCAGTGCTCCCCCGAGTCATAGGAGATATTAACCCCTCCATCGTTACCGTTGATTAGGTGCCCCGGCAGTTTCGGGTTGATCCATAGGGCATGATGGTCCGCATGAACATTATCCCCATTGATGGAATTAAATGTCTCACCCCCATCGTCTGACCGGAGGATGGGTACCCCGGCGATATAGATCTGTTCCGGATTGTAGGGGGCTACCCGTATCAGCCCGAAATAGTACCCGTAACTGTAGTAGAGGTCTTCAAGGTAGCCTTCATGAGTCTTTTGCCAGGTTTGTCCGCCATCGTCGCTGCGATAGACCTCTGCCCCGATGACCGGGGTGTCGAAAAGCAGGGAGTTGGCGTCTTCCAGATAGGTGGCAAGGTCTGCAGGTTGGATCTTACCGCTGCGGACCATTTGCTTAACATTGTCGGCCCTGTATTTTTCCTGAAACCCGTTGGCCTTCAAAAACTCGTTCAGTTTGCCATTGTCCAATTCCACGAACTGGCTCGCCGACAGTGTTTTAAAATCCTCTTTCTTTAGCTTATCCGGATCCTCATCCGCAGCATCTTTTGGCCTCCTGAACTGGTTGTCCAGGAAGGCATAGATAGTTTTGGAATCAACGGCTGCAAGGCCAATCCTTCCAACACCTTCTCCGGCCGGGAAGCCCGACCCTTCACCAGTGATCCTTTGCCATGAGTTCCCTCCGTCCGTACTTTTGTAGATTCCCGAACCCGAACCACTGCCTTCGAAATTCCAGGCCTTCCGATTGCGCTCCCAGGCAGCGGCATACAGGACGTCAGGATTATCCGGGGAAGAGGCCAGGTCGATGATCCCGGTGTTCTGGTCAATAAAGAGTGTCTGCTTCCAGGTGTTCCCTCCGTCCGAAGATTTATACACTCCCCTTTCTGAATTCGGGGAATAGAGATGCCCTGTTACGGCTACCGTGACTTCTTCCGGGCGAGTCGGGTGGATTAGGATCTTTCCGATATGGTGTGAATCCGGCAGGCCGGAATAGGACCAGGTCTCCCCCATGTCGGTGGATTTGTAGAGCCCGACACCTGCATACGAAGACCGGGATGAATTGTTTTCTCCGGTTCCGGCATAAATGGTACCACTGGACCAGTGAACGGCGATGTCACCCAGGTTCTGGGTCGGGGTATTATCCATCACCGGCTCAAAGGAGGTTCCGTTGTTCGCGGTATACCATAACCCTCCGGAAGCGTAGGCGACATAAAACTCCGTAGGCTTTTCGGGGTTGGCCTCAATATCGACGACGCGTCCACTCATAACTGAAGGGCCGATGTTTTCCAGTCGGAGGTTTTTGACCAGGGAATTCGCTTTCATGTTCTCCTGTTGCTCAAGGGCCTCCATCACCATTGATGCTTTGGTAGGGGACGTTTGGGCGGTCAATACAGCAAGGCTACCTGAACAGAGCAGGCTGATCAGAGTTTTCTTAGTCATAATCGATGGATTCTCAGGGTTTTCAGGGGTATGTTCTTTAAACGGGCCTTTAGGAGGTTTAATTTTTGGTAATTTAGGAAGGATAATCCAACTAAACCAAAAATTATGGAAGAGTACCTGCCTTTAATCATACAATTGATCTGCGGGGCCCTCGGGGGTAACCTTGCAGGGAAACTTTTGCCGGGGATTTCCCTCGGGACCCTGGGAAACTCCATCTCCGGAATAATCGGTGGCGGGGTTGGCGGATGGCTCCTTAGCATGCTGGGCCTTACTGAACTGGAGGCGGGCATGGGCCTTTCCTCCATCCTGGGAAGTATTGCAGGCGGAGGTTTGGGAGGAGGGGTCATTATGGCCGTTATCGGAGCCCTCAGAAAGGCATTCGTCAAATAGCCGGCCACGCCTGGTTTAACATCAAACGGAGGAATCCTCTCTTTTTTTTTTTTTTTTTTTATATCTATCTTTGAGCAAAACTCAATTATATGATTTATTATCACATCGATTTTAGTTTCTTTATCAGGAACCATCAAAAATTCATTACCCATATTAGT
>SBFL01000172.1 GCA_006227965.1 Bacteroidota bacterium
CCGGTATTTCCGAATTTCCGAGAGGGAAACCTGTCGTTCGCGGGCCTTCTCAAAGGAAATCCCCTTGAATTCCGGCCAATCAGGCAGGGGGTGCCCTTTTAAGATGGCCCAAACGGCAAACAGCTGGTAGCGCCCTGCCTCATCAACCAGGGAGTCAATCCCGCCAATTTCCGAATACAGGCGTTTCCACCGCACGATATCATAGACTGTTTCGGCCACAAAACCGCGGTCCCGGCTTCCCCAACGCCTGTTTTTCCTGAAAAGGCTTTCCAGGGCCTTGTCGGCATAGGCGCCTTTGAGGAATATTTCGTTAAGCACCTCGCTTACACCGGCCACCAAGTTTTTGTGGAATCGCATCTGCCGGCAAAGGTATTGTTTTGGTAGGATTAACGATATCTTTGGTGCCAGTTGAAATTTTTAAAAATGAGATTTTGCATTCTGATCGCTGTCCTGAGCTTTATGGGGTGTGCCCTGGAGGCAGAGGCACCTCCTTTTGAAAGCGTGGACATCAAAATTCTTCACACGGACAGCCTTTCGGTAAGGGCCCTGGAAGTAATGCCGGGCAGTGTTGGTTTTGGGGGCAGCGGGGGGCTTTTTGGAAGTGTGGATACGCGGGACTTTTCAGTCCGCACCGGGCTGCTTCAGCATCAGGGGACCTATCCTGAATTCAGGGCCACCGGGCATACCGCCACTGATTTTTTTCTGCTTTCCGCCGGCAGCCCTGCCCTGCTCTACAAAACGGGGGACAACGGGTCCATGGAACTGGTGTATGAAGATGATGACCCCGAGGTTTTCTTTGACAGTCTCGCGTTTTGGGATGATCTGAGCGGCATCGCCTTGGGGGATGCCATGGATGGCTGCCTCACCATTCTGATTACCAGAGACGGGGGCACCACCTGGGATAGGGTATCCTGTGAAGACCTGCCAAAGGCACTGCCGGGAGAAGGGGCCTTCGCGGCCAGTAATACCAATATTGCCATTTCCGGCCCCTTATGCTGGATAGTGACCTCCCGCGGACGCATTCTCTATTCCCCGGACAAGGGCCGTCAGTGGGAAGTTCTGGATACCCCCCTGAAACCTTCCTCCGTGACCCATGGACTCTATAGCCTGGATTTTTACGACCAAAAGCAGGGATATGCCATCGGGGGGGATTACACCCGACCGGAAGATGCTTCGGAAAACAAACTGGCGACTGAAAACGGGGGACGGACCTGGAACTTCAGGGCGTTGGGACAATACCCGGGGTACAAGAGCTGCGTCCAGTTCGTGCCCGGACGGGGCGGGAGGGACCTGGTAGCAGTCGGTTTCACCGGGATAGCTTATTCAAAGGACCGGGGTGTCAGTTGGAAGCAGCTTTCGGAATCCGGATTTTACAGCATGCGCTTCGTGGATGATTCTACGGCAATAGCTTCCGGAAGGGGCAGGATTGCCCGGCTGCGGTTTCGGTAGGGGAATCCTGTGATGAGCAGCTCAGGGCCGGTTGCCACGCCTCTTGCGATACTCCTGGAACAAACGCCTCCTAAAATCCCGTTCTGCCTGGAATAGTTTCAGGGTACGTACGGCCGAGAATTCAAGGGCGATCCGCTCGTAGAAGGCCTTGTCCAACTCTTCTTCCTGCTCCTCCAGCTCGAGGTATCGCTCCAGGGCTTTACCGGCTTCCTCTTCGCTAATTTCGTCCAGGTTGGGGAAGCGGTCCCTAATTTCACCCCGCTGCTGATCCCTCAGCGCTTCCTTTTCTCTTTCATGAGCGTTGTAAATTGGCCAGAATACGGCGGCTTCATCCGGACTGAGGCTTAGTTGTTCGGTAAAAAAGGCGATTTTCAGGGTTTTTATTTGCTCTTTATTGCGCTCGTCCTGTGCCCGGAGGCCGAACAACATAAGGAAGGCCCCGAGGAACCAAAAGCTCCTAGTAATTGATCTATTCATCGCGGTCCCAGTAAAATTCATCATCGGTATCCGTATGATTCTCCAGATAATCGAGAATCTGTTTTTCTTCGGGTATCTTTTCCATCACATCTTCCATGCCGATTTCACCGAGCGGCAGTGACTCGGCAAGATCGTTGGAACTCAAGTAGTAGGCCTCTGCCTGCAGATAGTCCGCAATGCTTTCCCCCGAGAGATCTTCAAACTGCATTCCCCCTGCTTCCCCGGAGGGAGTCAGCAGGAGCATAAATACAATAACCGCCGCAGCGGCCGAAACCCATACAAGGCGGACAGGCCATAGCTTTCGTACCCTGCCTTCCTTTCTGTGAAGACGCTCTGCAAGGCGGTCAGCGAAGGTCTCAAAATAATCTTCGGGTACCTGAAAGCCATCTTTACCCGTGGAGGCCCGGGTTTTCTCTTTGCGGATTCTGTCCATAACCCTGTCGGGCAGCTGATCGAAATAGCCTGCCGGGATCTTGAATCGGTTATGGTCTGATGAGGCATTCATTACTGTTTAGATGTATTTTTTGTCAAAAGGTTTAATGTCAGTCTCAGGGTATTTCCGCAATATCCTCCTTCAGGTATTTCCTGATTTTTTTAACCGCCAGGTGATAGGAGGCTTTCAGAGCCCCCACAGAGGTTTCGAGGACCTCGGACATTTCATCGTATTTCATTTCTTCAAAATACTTCATGTTGAAAACCAGGCGTTGCTTATCGGGAAGGGACGCCAGCGCTTTCTGAAGTTCGAATTCCGCCTGATCTCCGTCGAAATGGGGATCCGCA
>SBFL01000149.1 GCA_006227965.1 Bacteroidota bacterium
GTAAGGGCCTGTCCGAAGGCGATTGCCTTGGCCGCGATCACATGTTCCAGAGGCCCTCCCTGGTTCCCGGGAAAGACGGACATATCTATCAGGGAGGACATGCTCCTGAGAGCCCCTGATTTAAGCCGGATATCAAAGGGGTTTTCAAAATCTTCTCCCATTAGAATCAGACCGCCGCGGGGACCCCTGAGGGTCTTGTGAGTTGTGGTGGTCACAAAATGGCAGTGGGGTACCGGATCACTGAGGATTCCCTTTGCGATAAGCCCCGCCGGGTGCGCGATATCGGCCAGAAGAAAAGCTCCGACCTTGTCAGCGATCTCCCTGAATTTTACAAAATCCATATCCCGGGAGTATGCAGAGGCTCCTGCAATGATGAGCTGCGGCTTTTCCCGCTCCGCTATCTCCGCAATCCGATCGTAGTTCAGAAGGCCGGTTTCCCTTTCGACCCCGTAAAAAACAGGGCGGTAGAGTTTGCCGGAAAAATTCACGGGAGAGCCATGGGTAAGATGCCCTCCGTGGGAGAGGTCAAATCCCAGGATGGTATCCCCCGGCTTCATGATTGCCTGGTATACCGCAGCATTTGCCTGGCTTCCTGAGTGGGGCTGTACATTGGCATAGGCCGCCCCGAAAAGGTCCTTGGCGCGCTCGACAGCGATCCGCTCCACCTTGTCCACCACTTCACACCCGCCGTAATAGCGCCTGCCGGGATACCCCTCGGCGTATTTGTTGGTCAGAACAGACCCGGCGGCCTCCATGACCTGCGGGCTCGTAAAATTCTCTGAGGCGATGAGTTCTACCCCGTTGATCTGACGTTGTTTTTCAGCTTCTATCAGGTTGAAAATTTCCAGGTCTCTTTCCATTGTTTAAAGGCGGGTTATATGAGCGGTAAAAGTACAAATTGGGTGGGGTTAAACCAGATAAAATAATATCTTTGGTCAGGAATTTATCAAACGTCAATTAACAATTACCCATGTCCATCAAAGCAAATGATCCGGCCCGTATTTCCTGGCTGCCCGTTCCTCCCCAATCGGACTTCCCCATACAGAACATCCCGTTCGGGGTCTTCCTTACACGGGATGACGTCATCACTATAGGCACCCGGATCGGGGACACGGCCATTGACCTAGGCGCCTTGCACCAGCTGGGGTACTTCAATGACATTCCCCTGACCGATGATATCTTCCTGCAGGATTCCCTGAACGACTTTATCTCCGACGGCAAAAAAACCTGGAGGTCCGTGCGAAATCGCATCGCCGAGCTCTTCGACAAGGACAACGGCGAACTGCAGCATCAGGATGCCCACAAGAAGATCATCCTGTTCGACCTGGATGAAATTGAGATGCAACTGCCGGTACATATCGGGGATTATACCGATTTCTACTCGAGCCGGGAGCACGCCACCAACGTGGGTAAGATGTTCCGCGACCCTGAAAACGCGCTGCTGCCAAACTGGCTTCACCTCCCGGTGGGCTACCACGGGCGCAGTTCCACTATTGTGCCCAGCGGCACCCCGGTACGGCGCCCCTACGGACAACTCCTCCCCAGGGGTTCCGAGGAGCCCGTCTTCGGTCCGTCCACACGTGTGGATTTTGAGCTGGAAATGGCTTTTATCACCACAGATGCCAATAAAATGGGGGAACCCATCCCGGTTGCCGAAGCGGAAGACTACATCTTTGGATTGGTGCTTTTCAATGACTGGAGTGCAAGGGACATCCAAAAGTGGGAATACGTACCGTTGGGGCCTTTTCTTGCAAAGAGCTTCGCCTCTTCCATTTCTCCCTGGATTGTGACCCTGGATGCTCTCGAGCCGTTCCGTGTGGCAAGCCCTGATCAGCATCCGCAACCCCTGCCCTATCTGAAGCAGGATGGCCCGCGGAGTTTTGACATTCATCTGGAGGTGGGCCTGATCCCGGAGAACGGATCAGAGAACACCATATGCCGGTCCAACTTCAAACACATGTACTGGACCATGGCCCAGCAGCTAGCCCACCACACCGTAAACGGATGTAAGATCAACAGCGGGGACATGATGGGAAGCGGTACTATTTCCGGCAAAACCGAGGATTCATTCGGGTCCATGCTCGAACTGGCCTGGATGGGCACCAAACCGGTCGCCCTGAACAACGGAGAAACCCGCACCTTCGTTGAGGATATGGATACGGTGGTCATGAGAGGGTTCTGCCATGACAACGGGCTCCGAATCGGCTTCGGAGAGGTTCGATCCCAACTGCTGCCGGCACTTCCCGCCGATCGGTTCCAGAGGTGAATCCGAGACATTTCAACCCGTTTATACGATAATTGATCGATTTTCGTTCTATTTCTGCCCGGCTTTGGCACAGCCCTTGGAGTGGTTTGGCCAAACCCAAAAATAGAACAACCATGATACGTACATTCCTGCCTTTAGTGGTTTTGTTGATCATCGCCTCCTGCGGGGGAGTTAAAAAGACCCAGGAAGCCCTGAATACGGGGAATTACCTGCAGGCTATCAATACTTCGGTCAGGGAACTGGCCGAAAACAAAACCAAGAAGAACAAACAAACCTATGTCCTGGTTCTCGAGGAAGCCTATGCGAAGTTCCTGGAACGGGAACTCAATGAAATCCGTTTTCTGGAAAAGGACGGCAATCCGGCACATTTAGGTGATATTTACCGTATGTATACTGAGATAAGGGACGTACAGAACCGGATTCGCCCCCTACTGCCCCTGCCTGTATACGAACAGAATCGACAGGCAAGATTCGAATTTCCCAATTACGACCGGGAATTGCTGGCCGCCAAGGAGGAATTATCTGCCTACCTCTACGAGAATGCCTCGGCCATGCTCCGTCGGGCAACTCAAAAATGGGAATTCAGGAAGGTTTACGAGGATTTTCAATACCTGGACGAAATCAATCCGGGGTATGCGGATACGAAAGACCAAATGGAATACGCCTACCACAACGGACTGGATTATGTAAAGGTTAAATTGATCAACGATTCCCAAAAGATCATCCCGGAACGACTCGAGGCAGATTTGCTCAATTTCAATACCTATGGGCTGAACGACCTTTGGACAGCCTACCACACAAATCCGGTCAATGACATCGAGTACGATTACGAAATGCAACTATCCTTCAGGAATATTGATATTTCTCTGGAACAGGTGTCTGAAAGACAGATCATTCAGGAACGACAGGTCAGGGATGGCACCCAATACCTGCAGGATGAAGACGGGAATGTGGTGCGTGACAGCCTCGGGAACCGGATCGAAGTGGACCGGTTCAGAACCGTGCGCTGCAACTTTTACGAATTCACCCAGCAAAAAATCGCCCAGGTGGCGGGGAATGTAAATTTTGTAGACCTCAGGACGCAACAGCCCGTAAATTCATACCCGCTGACCAGCGAATTCGTTTTCAGGCACGTGTATGCGAATTACGAGGGGGACCGGCGGGCCATCGACAACAATCTGGTAGCACTGCTGGATCTGGCGGCTGTACCTTTTCCCTCTGATGAAGAAATGGTCTACCACGCCGGGGAGGATTTGAAATCACGATTGAAGAATATCCTTAGCCGGCAACGGTTCAACTGATAAAAACCCGGCTCAGGCCGGGTTTTTTCTTTCCAGGTCCGGTCTGAGCCGGTCAATGCCCCCGTGGGAGTCGTGGTCAAGAATCTGCCCTCCCGCCACAATCAGTACCTGTGGAGACTGATGCGGAATATCAAAATGACGCGCCACCTCCTGGGAAAGTTCCCGGTCCCCGAACAGATCCAGCAGGTAAAATTCAGCCTGATCACGAGCCTGATTCCAATTCTGCTGAAACCTCCTCATCATCATGCTGCTCAGTCCACATCGGGTGGAATGCTTGAAGATCACTTTGGGGCGCACCTGCCCTTCCTGCAGGCTGAGCAGTTGTTCAATCCGTTCCAAAGGGGTCCATGGGAATGGGACGGGACGATTTTTATCTCCCCCCGTGGAGGAAGTGTCAAAAAGCGACTTTAATTTTTTCACTGGGTAGGGTAGTTAAACTATTGTGAGTGGCTGAAATTTCTTCACCAAACCATCGGACTGTGGAATTCAGTTACTGCCCAATTGTCTGGTTCTTAAGGATTTTTGCTGTCATTCTGTCTGTATTTATTCCTTGGTAGGATTCTTGACCTTTTCCCGTTGATAATGTTTCAGCACGAAAACAAAACACGCTATGAACATAAATAATTTTACCATAAAATCCCAGGAGGCTATCCAGCAGGCGCAGCAACTTGCTCAGGAACTGGGCCATCAGCAAGTGGAGAATGAGCACCTCTACAAGGCCATTACCATGGTCGACGAGAACGTACTTCCTTTCCTTCTGAAGAAACTCAATGTAAACGAAGGGCTTGTCAGTCAGATCCTGGCAAAGGAACTGGAGAGCTTTCCCAGGGTATCCGGTGGCAACCTCATATTCTCCAATGAGGCCGGCAAGACCCTCAACGAGGCTTCCATCCTGGCCAGGAACATGGGAGATGAATTCGTTTCCGTGGAACACCTCTTGCTCGCGATTTTTAAATCCCGCAGCAAAATAGCGCGTATCCTCAAAGACCAGGGGATTACGGAAAAAGACTTCAAAAGTGCCATAGAGGAACTTCGAAAAGGCGGAAAAGTGACTTCCCAAAGTGCGGAAGACACCTATAACTCCCTTGATAAATACGCCAGAAACCTAAACAAACTTGCCGACAGCGGAAAACTGGATCCTGTAATCGGAAGGGACGAGGAAATACGCCGCATCCTGCAGATCCTCTCCAGACGCACCAAGAACAACCCCATGCTGGTTGGGGAGCCCGGTACGGGTAAAACCGCCATTGCCGAGGGGCTGGCACACCGGATCATACAGGGAGACGTGCCGGAGAACCTCAAGGACAAGGTCATCTTTTCCCTGGATATGGGGGCACTCATTGCCGGTGCCAAATACAAGGGGGAATTCGAGGAGCGGCTCAAATCGGTCATCAAGGAAGTAACCACCTCCGACGGAAACATCGTCCTTTTTATAGACGAAATCCACACCCTTGTGGGCGCCGGGGGCGGACAGGGAGCCATGGATGCCGCCAATATCCTCAAGCCCGCACTGGCCCGGGGCGAACTCCGTGCCATCGGAGCTACCACCCTGGACGAATACCAAAAATATTTTGAAAAGGACAAGGCCCTGGAGCGCCGCTTCCAGAAAATTACGGTGGACGAACCAGACACGGAGAGCGCTATTTCCATTCTTCGGGGGCTGAAGGAGAAATACGAAACCCACCATAAGGTGCGTATCAAGGACGAAGCGGTAATCGCGGCCGTGGAGCTTTCCCAGCGCTACATCACCAACCGGTTTCTTCCGGACAAGGCCATAGACCTTATGGATGAGGCAGCTTCCAAACTCAGGATGGAGATCAACTCCAAACCCGAGGAACTAGATGTGCTGGACAGGAAGATCATGCAACTTGAAATCGAGATAGAGGCGATCAAGCGTGAGGACGATCCGGCCAAGCTAAAGGCGCTGAACATAGACCTCGCAAACCTGAAGGAAGAACGGGCCTCCATCTTTGCTCAATGGGAAGGTGAAAAAGATGTGGTGGATTCCATTCAAAAAACAAAGCAGGAAATAGAGGACTACAAGATGGAAGCCGAACGGGCCGAGCGCAACGGGGACTACGGGAGGGTGGCCGAACTGCGGTATGGGAAAATCAAGGAAGCTCAGGCCAAACTTGAAAACTTGCAGCGGGAACTGGCCGCTCAACAGGAGTCCGGCACCCTGATCAAGGAGGAGGTCACTGCCGAGGATATTGCAGAGGTAGTGGCTAAATGGACGGGTATCCCCGTCAATAAAATGCTGCAGAGCGAGCGGGACAAACTCCTGAAACTGGAAAGTGTGCTGCACCAGCGCGTCATAGGGCAGGACGAGGCCATTCAGGCGGTCTCCGACGCCATACGCCGAAGCCGGGCAGGCCTGCAGGACCCAAAAAAACCCATCGGATCCTTCCTGTTCCTCGGGACTACCGGGGTTGGAAAGACAGAACTGGCCAAGACCCTGGCGGCCTATCTCTTTGACGATGAAAACGCCATCACCCGAATCGATATGAGCGAATACCAGGAACGGCACGCTGTAAGCCGCCTTGTGGGGGCGCCCCCCGGATACGTCGGGTACGATGAGGGAGGTCAACTCACCGAGGCCGTGCGGCGCAAACCTTATTCCGTGGTACTCCTGGACGAGATCGAAAAGGCCCACCCGGACACCTTCAACATCCTGCTCCAGGTACTGGACGAGGGGCGTTTGACCGACAACAAGGGAAGGCTTGCAGACTTCAGAAATACGATCATCATTATGACCAGCAATATGGGCAGCCACATCATACAGGAGAAATTTGAACAGTCCGACGATTTGTACAGCGCCACAGAGGCGGCGCGGGTGGAGGTGATGGGGTTGCTCCGCAAGAGTATCCGGCCGGAATTCCTCAATCGCATCGACGACATCATTATGTTTACTCCCCTCAGCAGGGAGGATATCAGGGAAGTTGTACGCCTGCAGTTAGCACAGCTCAAAAAAGTACTTGCCGACCAGCATATCACTATAGATGCGACCGAAGAGGCAGTATCTTACCTTGCAGACAAGGGGTTTGACCCGCAATACGGTGCGCGCCCGATCAAGAGGACCATACAGCGGGAGGTACTGAACAATCTTTCGCGGGAGATTTTAAAGGGAAGTATCCATGCAGAAAGCATTGTCCTGATCGACAGTTTTGAGGACGAATTGGTATTCCGAAACCAGAACGAACTGGTGGAATAACCCAAAGCCTCTGTGAGCAAGAAACCCCGGATTTTGAAATCTCCGGGGTTCTTTTTTTGACTTCCATTATACCGCGCAGTATGAGATTTTTTATATTCGTAGAAAATCAACCCCCATGAGTACCAAAGCCGAGCGTACCACCGCCTATATCATCGAGACGGTGGCTCCCATATTTAACAGACAGGGATATGTTGGCACCAGCATGAGTGACCTTACAGAGGCCACAGGGCTTACCAAAGGTGCGCTTTATGGGAATTTTGAAAACAAGGACGCCCTGGCCTTATCGGCTTTTGAGTACAACTGCAATAAGTTGCTGGGGGCTCTGGATGAAGTTCTGGAACAGCCAGGAACTGCGATGGACAAATTATTCCGTCTCACGGATTTTTACCGCCACTACGACAATTTTACCCGGGATATGGGAGGGTGTCCGATTCTAAATGTCGGGGTGGATGCCCAGTTCAATCACCGGATCCTTGCTGCTGCGGCCAGAGAAACCGCCCGGACCGTAGAGGGAAAAATCGCACTGGTACTGGAACAGGGGGTCAACAGGGGGGAATTAAAACTTCCGGTTACACCCCTGCAGTTTGCCAAGCAGCTCTTCACCATGATCATGGGAGCGGTAACCATGGCCACCATCATGGCCGACCGAAAATACCTCCATAACACGATTGCCTACCTGGAGGTATTGATCCGAAAGGAAATAAAAAGCTGAGGTTCCCTGGACTAGACCCTAGCGCACCCGGAATATCCAGAGTTCCCCC
>SBFL01000079.1 GCA_006227965.1 Bacteroidota bacterium
AGGTCGATGAATTCGGAAGTCCCTGCTTCCATATTGTTAATCACCTTGTCAACCCTGGCTACCAGGCTATTGTAGGCAAAATAGGCGATGATGCCCACTGTAAGACCTGCAACCGTGGTGATAAGGGCCGTATAGATACCCCCTGATAGTTGTCCCACGTTAATATTGTTCCCGGCGGTGGACATCTGGTGAAAGGCCTGTACCATTCCAATAACCGTTCCCAGGAAACCGATCATGGGTGCTCCCCCGGCCACAGTGGCCAGGGTAGGCAGTCCTCTTTCCAGCTTATAGATCTCCAGACGTCCCACATTCTCGATGGCAGCATTTACATCGTTTAGGGGTCTCCCGATCCGGCTGATCCCTTTATCGATCATCCTGGCCACCGGATTATCGGTAGACTGGCACAGTGTATGGGCCGAATCGACTTTGCCGTCCATGATGTAGTCCTTGATCCGGTTCATGAAGTTCTGGTCTACCCTGGCTGCTTTTTTAATGGCAAACCAGCGTTCAAAGAATATATAAACGGCGATAAAGCTCAGGATGACAATGGGGAGCATTACCCAGCCGCCTTTCAGGGCAATATCAATAAAAGATTCAGTTGAGGTACCCTGTATACTACTGGTATCCAGATTGGTAACCTGTAAAATAACCATGTGTTTCATGCGAGTTGAATTTCCGTCGAATTTATGAAATAAAACGGGATATACTTGGTTGTAGTATATCCCGTTATCAAAGATTTGGTTCTTTTATTAACAAACTCCTGCTGCCTTATCAGCCAAGCCAGAAAAGGGTTTGCACATAATATACCGCGGCTCCGGCCACATATCCCAGAAGGGCCAGGAGGGAAATCCGCTTCATATACCAGATAAAGTCGATACGTTCCATACCCATGGCTGCCACACCGGCAGCGGAACCGATGATCAGGATGCTTCCTCCTGTACCGGCACAGTAAGCCAGGAATTCCCAGAACAGTCCGTCCTGCAGGAAGTACTCGGCATATTCTATTGCTGCCGGTTCGGTTATGGCAGCCAGGCTGGCTGCATCTTCAACAGGATACATACCCATGGCCCCTGCCACAAGGGGAACATTATCCACTACGGCAGACAGGACACCGATGGCCATGTCTATGAGGAAGATGTTCCCCAGGTTCTCATCCAGCCATCCGGCCAGCACGGTCAACTGTCCGGCGCTCTGAAGCGCAGCAACTGCAGACAGGATCCCCAGGAAGAAAAAGATGGTCGGGGTATCCACTTTTTCCAGGATGTAGATGACTTTCAGTTTTCTTTTAATATCCTCCGGTTTATTCTTGTGCATGATCTCCGAAGTAAGCCAGATGACTGAGAGGGAGAAGAGCATACCCATATAGGGAGGGAGATGGGTAAAGGTCTTGAATACGGGAACAAATAGAAGACCCGACACCCCCATGATCAGCATAAGCCTGCGCTCAAAGGGCCTGGTATAGATTCTTTCATTCTCATCGATTTCAGGCCGTTTCACATTTCCCTTCAGCGTTATGCTTAGCAAAGCCAGCGGAACGACCATGGTGAAAAGACTGGGAATGATCACATGCGTAATAATGTTAACCGTGGTTACCTGTCCGCCGATCCAGAGCATGATGGTGGTTACATCCCCGATGGGTGACCAGGCACCACCTGCATTGGCAGCCAGCACCACCATGGAGGCAAAGAACCAGCGGGTTTCTTTGTCGGAAACAAGTTTCCTGAGCAGGGCTACCATCACAATGGTGGTGGTCAGGTTGTCCAGAGCTGCGGACATGAAGAAGGTCAGCACACTGAGGATCCATAAAAGCTTTACTTTTTTTGTTGTCTTGATCCTGTCCGTAATGATCTTAAAGCCGTCATGCTTGTCAATGACCTCCACAATGGTCATGGCACCAAGCAGGAAGAAGAGGATCTCGGAGATTTCGCCCAGGTGGTGGATGATCTCCTTGTCCACGATGAAGTGTCGCATTGCCTGAATACTGTTCTCGCCGTGATGCTCCGGTCCATGAGTATAGGCGTTCCAGGCCTCACTGAGTCCGGCCGTAAAAATATCGTACGCGCCAAAGATATAAAGAACCCACAGCAGGGTGCCTATTGCCAGGGCCGGGATGGCCTTGTCAACACGCAGCGGGTGTTCCAGGGCTATGGCAAGGTAACCCAGGATGAAAACAACAACCATTACGATAAACATGATCTGAAAATTATTTAGTTAGGTTATGGAAATTCTAAGCCGCAAAGTTAGAAAAGTTTTACTCTTCGGAATCTGACTTTTCCGACTTTTTCTTTTTCTTTTTCCGATTGGTAAGCGCTTCCCGGTAACGTGCCATAAGCTGTTTAAGGCTGTCAAACTCTTCCCTGTAGGATACACCCACACCCTGTTTGTATGGTGCTGTCTCTGCAATCAATTCATCCCTGGAGCGGTTGAAGGCCAGGACGCTTACATTATCCGTTATCCTGTACTCAACCTCAAAATCGCCCATGATGTATGGATTTGTTTCCTGGTCGTTGGAAGGATTGGTTTCCTGTCCGCCCACATCCAGGTTTCCACTGATAATCATGCGGTCATTCAGTAGCTGGGTGGATAATGCCAGCTCCAACTCCTGTGTGCTCACCTGGTCACCGGGCCGGTAATTGAAACCAATGTCAAAATCATCGCTGATCTGGGACAGCCAGTTGCTCAGCTGGTTGGAGA
>SBFL01000333.1 GCA_006227965.1 Bacteroidota bacterium
GAAAAAGGAACCTGTAGCTATCGGGTCCGAGAAGCCTACCCTATTTACACTTTTGCCTTCGGACAGTACGGGGATTGACTTTGTGAATTTTGTGGAAAACCAAAAGGATTTCAACATTTTCAAATACCGGAACTTCTATAACGGAGGTGGGGTTGCCCTTGGAGACATCAACAATGATGACCTGGTAGACATCTTTCTCACGGGAAATATGGTCCCCAACCGCCTTTACCTCAACAAGGGGAACTTCCGCTTTGAGGATATTTCGGAAAAAGCCGGGGTAATGGGGAATAAACCATGGTCCACAGGGGTAGTCATGGCGGATATAAATGCGGATGGCCTTCTGGATATCTATGTCAGCAATGCAGGGAACATGGAAGGCAATAACCATGACAATGACCTGTACATCAACAACGGGGACCTCACTTTCACCGAATCTGCCAGCCAGTACAATCTGGCCAAGACCGGATTTACAACCCATGCAACCTTCTTCGACTATGATAAGGACGGGGACCTAGATGCCTATATCCTGAACAACAGCAATATTCCGGTAAGCAGCCTTGGCTATGCTGAACAGCGGGAAGTGCGGGCTCAGGACTGGGAAGGAGTACCGCATATTTTCAGGGGCGTGGGTGATATGCTGCTCCGCAATGACGGTGGTACGTTTGTGGACATAAGCGAGCAGGCTGGAATTTACGGTAGCCTTATCGGATTTGGCCTCGGGGTAATGGTCACCGATTTCAATCAGGATCTGTATCCGGATATCTACGTCTCCAATGATTTTTACGAACGGGATTACCTGTATATCAACAACCGGGACGGAACTTTTTCCGAACAGATCAAAGACTGGACCGGGCACCTGAGTCTTTCCGCTATGGGAATCGATATAGGGGACATAAACAACGACGGCCATCAGGACATCTTCATCACAGACATGCTGCCAGAACCTGAGCAACGCGTTAAATCCGTAATGGAATTTGAAGGCTACAAGGTCTATGACCTGAAGCGCGACAAGGATTTTTTCCAGCAATACATTCAGAACACCCTGCAATTGAACAACGGAAATGGAACGTTTTCAGAAATTGCCTACTACAGCGGGGTTCACGCCACAGACTGGAGCTGGGCGGGGCTGATGTTCGATATGGACAACGACGGACTCCGGGATATCTTTATCACCAACGGGATCAACCACGACCTCACCGATCTTGATTTTGTCGATTTTTTTGCAGACGAGATCATTCAGAAAATGGCCCTTACCGGCAAGAAAGAGTCCATAGACTCCATCATACAGAAGATGCCCATCAAACCCCAGCCTAACTTCGCCTACCGGAATAAAGGCGACCTGACCTTCGACAAGGCAAATACTGACTGGGGCTTTGAGATCCCCACCCGCTCAAACGGTGCCGCCTATGGGGACCTGGACAACGACGGAGACCTGGACCTGGTGATCAATAATGTAAACATGGAGGCCTTTGTTTACCGGAACAATACGGACCGTCAAAAGCAGCACAACTATCTTCGGATGAAATTTAAGGGGTCTGAAAAGAATACCTTTGCCATAGGTGCCACTGCCCGGGTTTATTTCGGTCCAGAGGTGGTAGTGCAGGAACTTGTGCCTTCCCGGGGGTTCCAGTCGTCTGTGGACTATACCATGACCATTGGCCTCGGTGGCGCAGCACTTGTGGATTCCATTCGGGTCATCTGGCCGGATGACAAGACCCAGCTCCTGGAAAAAGTGACTCCCAACCAGGAGCTCCTGTTCACACAGGCGGAAGCCTCGGAAACTTACCATTCATCCGCCACGGAAAAAACCAGGTCCCTCCTGGTGGAAACCCCTCTGAAAAACACCAGGCAACACAAGGAGGACCGCTACAACGATTTTGACCACGAGGGGTTGATATTCGCAAAGCTCTCTCAGGAAGGCCCGGCTTTGGCCGTTGGTGATGTAGACGGGGATGGCAATGAAGATTTTTACCTCGGAGGTGCCTCCGGACAGGCAGGCGCACTTTATCTGCATCAGGGTGCGGGCCGCATCCGGGAGAAACGAGTACCCGCCTTTGAGGGGGATGCAGAATTTGAGGATACCGCGGCTGCCTTCTTTGATGCAGACGGGGATTCCGATCTGGATCTCATGATTGCCACCGGGGGCAACCAGGTTGGCAAAAACCGGACCTATCGGCCCAGGTTGTACCTCAACAATGGTTCTGGCGGATTTACCAAATCGGAACGCGAACTACCTTCCTCCTTTAAAAACATGTCCACAGTGAGTCCCGAGGATTTTGACGGGGACGGGGACATCGATGTGTTCATCGGTTCCCGTTCTGTAGTGGGGATCTATGGAGTAAACCCGGACCACCTGCTGTTGGAAAATACGGGTAATGGAGAATTCCGGAATGCCACAGACAGAATGGGCAATGATCTGAAAGATGCCGGTATGATTACGGCTTCCGTCTGGGCCGATTTGGACGGAGACGGAAAGAAAGACCTGATTGCGGCGACGGACTGGGGCAGCCCCAGGTTATACCAGAACAACGGGAGGAGGCTCAGCAAACTAAACACCTCCCTGGACAGCCTGCATGGCTGGTGGAACACCGTGACGGCCGCCGACCTGGATAAAGACGGGGACCCGGACCTCATCTTTGGGAATCAGGGGTCCAACCTGCACTACAGGCCCACACCGGGACATCCCATGAAAATGTGGGTCAATGATTTCGACAATAACGGGACCCTGGAACAGATCGTTACACTCCACGAAAACGGGGGTGACTATCCCATCCACATGAAGAAAGAGCTGACGGGCCAACTGGTATCCCTGAAAAAGGAGAACCTTAAGGCCTCTGTTTATGCCAGCAGGACCATACAACAGTTAATCCCGCAGCAGGTGGTTGCCAAATCCATCGTCAGGCAGGTAACCCTGTCCGAATCCATCGTGGCCATCAACGAAGGGAACGGAAGATTCAGTATCCGGAAACTTCCCGAGCGTGTGCAGCTTTCCTGCATATGCGGGATTGCCTGTATGGATGTAAACCAGGACGGCCACCTGGACCTTGTGATGGCGGGAAACAATTATGAATTCAAACCCCAGTTCTCCCGTCTGGATGCCGGATATGGCAATGTGCTCCTCGGGGACGGCAACTGGAATTTTGAGTGGCAGGACTACAACCGGAGCGGTTTCGTTGTGCGTGGAGAGGTCAAGCACTTGCAACCCCTCAGGGACAAAAATGGAAAAACCTATTTGATAGCCGCGGTCAATGAAGGAAAACCCAGGTTATTTGAAGTTAATGAATAAAGCAGCAATCATTGCAGGAGCCCTCTTGTCCTTAACCGCTGCCTGCCGGCAGGGTGGGGATCTCTTTGACCAACCGGGCCCGGACCGGACCGGGGTGCGATTTACCAACGCCATTGAGGAGACGGACGCCCTGAACATCCTGGACTACCTCTATTTTTACAACGGGGGTGGGGTAGCCGTAGGGGATATCGACAATGACGGCCTCCCGGATATTTTCTTCTCCGGAAACCAGGTAAAAAACAAGCTTTTCCGGAATTTGGGGAATATGAAATTCGAGGACATCTCCGCTGAAGCCGGTATAGAAGGAATGAGCAGTTGGAATACAGGGGCTGTCATGGGGGACGTCAATGCAGACGGGCTGCTTGATATCTACGTATGCGCCGTGGTGGGCATCAATGGCTTTACGGGTCACAACGAACTCTTTATAAATAATGGGGACGGAACCTTTTCCGAAAAGGCCGCAGAATATGGCCTTGATTTCGACACCTTCAGTTCCAATGCCTCCTTCCTGGACTATGACCTGGACGGAGACCTGGACCTCTACCTCCTCAACCATGCCGTACACACCCAGGATTCCTATGGCAAAGCCTCCCTGCGGTATGATCGAAACTACGATACCGGGGACAAACTACTCAGGAACGACAGGGGTCGCTTCACCGATGTAAGTGAACAGGCCGGTATTTACGGCGGCATCAACGGCTATGGGCTTGGGGTTGCCGTTTCTGACTTCAACCTGGATGGGTATCCGGATATCTATGTAGGCAATGATTTCCATGAAGACGACTACTTCTACCTGAACAACGGGGACGGGACCTTCAGTGAAAGCCTCCGGGCCTACTTCGGGCATACCAGCAGGTTCTCCATGGGCAGCGATGCGGCCGATATAAACAATGACGGGCGGCCCGACCTGATTTCGCTGGACATGTTGCCCGAAGAAGAAATTCCGCTGAAATCATCCGAAGGGGATGATGACATACAAACCCAGGGGATGCGCATAGGGGAATACGGATACTATTACCAGTTTACCAGGAATATGCTTTATGTGAACCAACCGGACGGACACTTCATGGAAACCGCTCTGATGAGCGGGGTAGCTGCCACGGACTGGAGCTGGAGCGCCCTATTTGCAGATTTCGACCAGGACGGGTACCAGGACCTCTTTGTTTCAAACGGGATCCCGAAAAGGCCAAACGATCTGGATTTTGTCAAGTTTGTATCCAACGAGCAGATCAGCAGTAAAATCAGCAACACGAAACTGGTAGACCAAAAGGCCCTGGAGATGATGCCTTCAGGAAACGTTCATAATTATGTCTTCCAGGGAGGAGAAACCCTCCGGTTTAAGGACCGGTCCGCGGACTGGATCCGCAAAGACACCGTGCTTTCGGGAGCCACCGCCTGGGCAGACCTTGACCGGGACGGGGACCTGGACCTGGTGATCAACAACCTGAACCACCCGGCCAGCATCCTGGTAAACAAAGGGACTGAGAATCACTCCCTCACCCTCCGCCTGGAATTCACCGGCCAAAACCCCTATGCGGTAGGATCAAAAGTTTATGCCTATCAAAACAGGTCCGTTCAAATGCGGGAGCTTTATCCCGTAAGAGGGTTTCAGGCATCTTCCGAACCCCTGATCCATTTTGGTTTGGGGGCCTCGGCCACCGTCGATTCCCTTAAAATTATATGGCCGGATGGCACCAGCCAGGTGCTCCGGGATGTCGCTTCGGATTCCCTGATCAGTGTACGACCCGAACATACCCGTCCTTTTGATTATGCCAGCCTGAATCCAAAACAACCAGCCATTTTCAAAAAACTGGAGGCGGGCCTTGGTATTGATTTCACCCACAGGGAAGACAAATACACCGATTTCAACCGTGAAAAACTCCTGCCCTACAGCTTTGCCGACCGGGGGCCTGCCTTTGCAAAAGGCGATCTGGATGGGGACGGGAAGGATGACCTTTTCTTTGGTGGCTCCAAAAGGATCCCGTCCGAAATTTTTCTCCAGCGGGACTCCGGCTTTCAGAAAATCCGCCTGCAGGAGCTACAGGCCGACAGCATTCAGGAGGAGGTTGCCGCGGCAATAGCCGACTTTGACGGAGACGGCCGCAATGATGTGATCATTGGCTCAGGAGGAGCCGACTTCTATGGGAAAGCAGGGCCCCTACTGGACACCTACTATCAAAACCTACCCTCCGGGTTTGAGAAAGGGGCCATCCCTGAGAATTTTGCCAACACCTCTGTTTTAAGGCCTTTCGATTATGACGGGGACGGGGACCTGGACCTCTTTTTAGGCAACCAGGGCACCACCGGCAGTTTCGGTGCCTATCCGGATAGTTACCTGCTGGAGAACAAGGGTGGGGAATTTCAGGTGGTGGATGCCTTCCCGGGCAGGGAACTGGGAATGGTGACCGATGCACTCTGGAGCGATTTCGACCGGGATGGGAGTACGGACCTCATAGTGGTTGGGGAATGGATGACCCCTGTATTCCTGAGGAACGAAAATGGGAGATTCAGGCAAATTGACGCCAAGGGACCTGCCGGGCTCTGGCAGCGAATCATCCCTTTCGATATCGACAGTGACGGGGATACGGACTACCTGTTGGGGAACTGGGGCGCCAACTCGAAATTCACGGCCTCGGCCGAGTATCCGATGAAGATGTATTTTGCGGATTTCGATGCCAACGGAAGTACGGAAACCGTTTTGGCAACTGCCAGGAACGGAACCTACTATCCCCTGGTGGGGCTGGATGAACTGGGTTCCCAAATGGTGATGCTCCGAAGGAAATATCCGCAGTACCGGGATTTCGCAGGGCAACCCATAGAAAACATCTTTGAACCCGCACAGCTGAAGGGGGCGGCGCTCCGGGAAGTAACCGAACTGAGGACCGGGTATCTGAAAAACGAAGGGGACGGTTTCCGCTTCCTTGCCTTTCCTGAAGACCTGCAGGTTGCCCCTGTGATGGATTTCCTCTCCTATGACTTCGACGGAGATGGAAAGGAGGAAGTGCTGGCCGCAGGAAATTACTTTGGGGTAACGCCCTATCAGGGGCGGTTTGATTCCTTTCCCGGGGCCTTGATAAAAAGTGAAAATGAAATAATTTTGGGCAACCAGACCGGCCTGGACCTGATGAACAGATCCGTCAGGCACCTGTCAGTGGTCCCTTTTGAGAACAAACCTTATCTGCTGGTGGTTTACAACGATGCCGCCGCTGAAGTGTACCAGTTAACTAACAAAAGTAATAAAGAATGAAAGCAATATTGTCTTCTTTAATGGCTATGGCCCTCGTGCTTGCCTCATGCCGGGGAACATCAGAACCCATTGAGGTCACTGCGGAGGATCTTCACGCTTCCGTAGACAAACTTACCGAAGTCATGGTCCACGATATTTTCAGCCCCCCTGTGGCAAGTCGGGTCTATGCTTATCCGAATATTGCCGCCTATGAAATCATGGCAATGCACAACGACGCCTACCATTCCCTCAAGGGTCAGGTATCCGAGCTCGAAGGGATTCCGGCCCCAGCCGATGGGGAGCAAATAAATTACCGGCTGGCAGCCCTGATCGCCCATATGGACCTGGGACGGAGGCTTATCTTTTCTGAAGACAGGGTAACTGCCTTCCGGGACAGTCTGTATGCCGCATGGGAAACACAGAACCCGGAAGAATTCGAAACCGCCCGCGATTACGGCATGCAGGTGGCCGAATTTGTAGCAGGATGGATGAACGGGGACAACTACAATCAGACCCGCACCATGTCCAAATTCACCGTGGACACCGAAGACCCTTCCCGCTGGCAGCCCACCCCTCCTTCCTATATGGAGGGCATAGAGCCGCATTGGAACAAAATACGTCCTTTCGTGATCGATTCGGCAAACCAGTTTAAACCCGCCCCTCCTCCACCCTTCTCCATGGAGGAAGGATCCGATTTTTATAAGGAAGTCCGGGAGGTATATGAGATCAGTAATGACATTACCGCCAGGGGAGATGAATCTGAAGAGGTTGCCATCGCACAGTTCTGGGATTGCAATCCCTATGTTTCCGTGACACGGGGCCACCTGATGTTCGCCACCAAGAAGATCAGCCCGGGCGCCCATTGGATAGGCATTACCAAGATAGCCAGTCGTAAGACGAACAGTGATTTTGACGATACGGTCTATGCCTACACCAAGACCTCTATCGCCATAGCAGACGCCTTTATCAGTTGTTGGGACGAAAAATACCGCAGCAACCTGATCCGTCC
>SBFL01000106.1 GCA_006227965.1 Bacteroidota bacterium
AAACAGGATGTGCTGGCCATGTGTGCCCTGCAGTTTGCATCTAAAGTCGAGCAGCGCGGCATGGAGAATATGGAGGATACCAGTGAGGTAACCGAACGCCTGAAAGCGCTCGACCAGCTGGTAACCTCGAAAATGAGCGTACGCTAAGTTCTTTAACATACAAACGATACTGCCCACATTGGTCATTATTTTTTGACAAACTCAACACTAATTATATTAGAAAGGGTGAGTTTAGGTTGTAAAAGCAAGCCTTCTTGAAAGGATCCTTGAGCAATCTGGTAGCCCTATACCTGTTTTTTGGAGTTTGTACAAAACTTCATCAATGTGGGCTTTTTTTATTTCCGGTCCGGATGGGCTGGTGGGTCTGCTGCCGTTAATTCAATTTAAAAACTCTGATCATGGACATTACCACAGGTATTATCGCCCTGTTTGCTGGCCTCGCAGTTGGGTTTGTAATTGCAAAACTCCTGGAGAAAGGGCGGGCAACCAAGACAGTAGAATCCGCGAAAAAGGAAGCGGCGGCCATTCTCAAGGACGCCAGGGCTGAAGGAGAAAACATCAAAAAGGAAAAGATCTACCAGGCCAAGGAGAAATTCCTGGAGCTCAAGGCGGAGCACGAAAAAGTCATCATCAACAAGGACAAGAAAATCTCGGAGACCGAGAAGCGCACCCGGGATAAGGAATCCCAGGTTAGCAGCGAGCTTGCCCGAAACAAAAAGCTCAATGAACGTCTTGAATCCCGGCTGGAAGACATGGAAAAGCGCAGGGAATTTTACGAGCGTAAACAGGGGGAACTGGAAAAACTTCACAAAAGCCAGATCCAGCAACTGGAGGTTATTTCAGGTCTTTCAGCAGAAGAGGCAAAGGGCCAGCTTATGGAGTCCCTGAAGGAGTCGGCTAAAGCGGATGCGATGACCTTTCTTCAGGATTCCCTGGAGGAGGCCAAAATGACTGCCCAGCAGGAGGCCAAGAAAATAATCGTAAATACCATTCAGCGGATCGGCACGGAGGAAGCCGTGGAGAATTGCGTTTCCGTGTTCAACCTGGAATCGGACGATGTTAAAGGACGGATTATCGGCCGGGAAGGCCGTAACATACGCGCCCTGGAAGCTGCCACCGGCGTCGAAATCATCGTGGATGACACCCCTGAGGCAATCATCCTGTCATGCTTTGATTCCGTGAGGAGGGAAGTGGCCAGGTTATCACTTCACAAATTGGTTACGGACGGACGGATTCACCCGGCCCGGATCGAGGAGGTGGTTCGGAAAACGGAAAATCAGATCGAACAGGAGATCCTTGAAGTAGGGAAACGCACTGTAATTGACCTCGGAATACACGGTCTGAACCCAGAGCTGATTCGAATGGTCGGTCGGATGAAATACCGCTCTTCCTATGGGCAAAACCTCTTACAGCATTCAAGGGAGGTAGCCAAGCTCTGCGGGGTGATGGCGGCGGAACTCGGCCTGAACCCAAAGCTTGCGAAAAGGGCAGGACTGCTTCACGATATCGGGAAAGTACCCAATTCCGAAAGCGAACTTGAAACCCCCCACGCCATCCTCGGGATGCAATGGGCCGAAAAGTACGGGGAGAAACCCGAAGTTTGCAATGCCATCGGAGCACACCACGACGAGGTTGAAATGACCACGCTTATTTCGCCTATCGTTCAGGTATGCGATGCCATAAGCGGGGCCCGGCCAGGGGCCCGCCGCCAGGTGCTGGATTCCTACATTCAGCGATTGAAAGATCTGGAAGAAATCGCCTTTGGGTTCGGAGGCGTCCAGAAAGCCTATGCGATACAGGCAGGGCGGGAACTGCGGGTAATCGTTGAGAGTGAAAAAGTCAGTGATGAAAAAGCGGCCCAGCTCTCTTTTGAAATTTCCCAGAAAATCCAGACGGACATGACCTACCCTGGTCAGGTCAAGGTGACGGTCATCCGGGAAACCCGGGCAGTTCATGTTGCCAAGTAAAGTATTTTCTGCTTAAATATTGACGAACTCGAATCCGGCCAGGGGATATTTTCCCAGGTCAAGGGTGGTCTCGTGCAACAGCACGCCATATTCCAGATAGGCTTTCAGGTTGGCGAGCCAGAACGTCCAGCCATTGCTGCACCCGTAATGCAGGTTCAGCTTGCTGTCATCGTCCGTTGGGATCCCATACTGGCGGAGGTTTAACAGGACGGCCTCCTTGCCGGGTTCCAATGTAATCCGAACGAGGCTAACCCCGGCGAAAGAGAATTCCACTTCATCACGGCCATTGGCCAGGGTGACTTCTCCCTTTTCGGACGCATCCCAATTATGCCAGTGCCACTGGTAACTGTCTCCGGCTGCGATCGGATCCGTCCCTCTTCGCTTTTGCCCGGAAGTGTCCGTGTAAACCGCCTCTCTGAGGAACCACCTGCAGATCCCGTCTGGCGTGCACCAATGGTCGTAGATCTGCTGCAGCGGTGCCTTAATGTAGATTCGTTTCGTAAATTCAGAAAAGGACAGGCCTTCCATGTTCTGTTATTTTTGCTGTAGTTCGTACTGGTACAGACCCCTTCCAAGCGCTGCCAGAAAAGGGATACCCGTTTCGTCATATTCATATTGGTCATCGTTGAAGATACCATTCCCATTGACAAGAATAGTAGCTGTAAGCATGAATTCTACCCCGGATTCCCAGTCTTTGATATAGGCACAATCGGTA
>SBFL01000050.1 GCA_006227965.1 Bacteroidota bacterium
ATCTTCACGGGTTGCTATTTTATTATTGAATTCTCCACGGCAAACCGCATTTACAGGGAGGTCGAAGACATCCCCCACAATAAGGTGGGACTGGTTCTCGGGACCGCAAGGCACCAGGCTGGGGGTGGCATAAACCCCTATTACCAGAGCCGGATCGATGCCACCATTGCGCTTTATAAGGCCGGCAAGATCTCCTTTGTGCTGGTAAGCGGAGACAACGGAAGCGTCTATTACAACGAACCCAATACGATCAAAAAGGACCTTATAGCAGCGGGTATCCCGGAAAACAGGATCTACCTGGATTACGCCGGTTTCCGCACCCTGGACTCCATGATCCGAGCCCGGATCGTCTTCGGTCTGGATTCGGTAACTGTTATCTCCCAGGAATTCCATACGGAAAGGGCCTTGTTTATCGCCTCAAAAAAAGACCTGTATGCCATCGGGTACAGCGCCAGGGATGTGGAGGGATCAAGAGGCTTGAAAGTTCACCTTCGGGAGTATTTTGCAAGGGTCAAGGTTTTCCTGGACCTTATCTTCAATACACAACCCCGGTTTTACGGCAAACGAATCGAGATTGAATAAGACCCAAAGTTTGTAATTTAGATCGCTGCAGCCATGAACCAATTCAAGACGTTGCTGAAAAACCTGGGGCCGGGCCTGCTGTTTGCCAGCATGGCCATCGGCACTTCTCACCTGGTGCTTTCCACCAAGGCCGGGGCGACCTACGGATGGGCCATGATCATCCCCATCCTTTTAGCCAACTTTCTTAAATACCCGTTTTTTGAATTCGGGATCCGGTATACCAATGTTACCGGCCGCAGCCTGATCGAAGGGTATTCCCGCCGGGGGAAAGGCTATATGTGGGTCTATGCCCTGATCACCCTGGTGACCACCTTTACCATCCTCGCGGCCCTCTATGTCGTCACCGCCGGCCTGCTGGCCAACCTCTTTAAGATTACCGCCTTTTCCATTAGCCAGATCGCCCTGGCACTGTTTGCTTTCCTGTCGGTGGTGTTGATCGTTGGAAGGTATAAACTGCTGGAAACGACCTTGAAGTTTGTGGTCACCATCCTGTTCGTGGCCCTGCTGGCCACTACGGCCCTGGTACTCTACAAGCCCCCCGTGGAAGTAGTTCCCGATTTTTCACCTCCCCCAATTTTCGATTCTGTTGGAATTCTCTTTCTGATCAGCCTGATCGGCTGGATGCCGACGGCTGTGGAGGCCAGCAGCTGGATCAGCCTCTGGAGCCTGGAGAAATACAAAAGCCAGGGGGAACGGCCCAGCCTGAAAGAGGCCCTTCAGGAATTCAACACCGGATATATCACCACTGCCCTTCTCGCCGTTTTTTTCCTGCTGATCGGGTACCGGACACTGTACGGGACGCAAACGGAACTCAGTGGCAATGCCGTGACCTTCGCCGATCAGGTTGTTTCCATGTTTACCACACATATTGGGGAATGGGCCTATCTGTTCATTGCTGTCTCGGCCTTCGCTACCATGTTCAGCACCTGCATGACCGCTCATGATGCCATTGCAAGGGTAAGTGTGGATGTACTGGAATACCTAAGGCCGGATAAAAAGCGATTCGAAAAGAAATGGCATTATGCCGTGGCCGTGCTGGTGCTTACAGGGGTAAATTTTTTGGTGCTTACCGCCTTTAGTGCCAATATGGGTGACCTGGTCGCCCTGGCAACGTTTATTTCCTTTGTGCTGGCCCCCCTTGTGGGCTATATGAACCTGAAAAATGTCAGTAGTGATGACCTTCCAGAGGAGTATCATCCGGGGCCCGGACTTCGGCTACTGACTTACCTGGGTATTATATTCCTGTCCTTCTTTGCCGCCTATTACCTTTGGATGGTCCTGATTTAAAGGGTGTTACAAATATCTTAATACAGGTTTAACACCCGGGATTTGACTTGCGCAGTGCTATTTGTAAGCTTTGCACAAAATCGGTTTCATGAAGTTGGTTCGAAATGATAGAAAAACCCGAGTAGAAAAACGCTATACCCCTGAGATGGGACGCCTGCATACCAAGGTGACCTATATCTGCAAAAAAATACTGGGCCTGCCCTGCCGCACCCTGCATAAATACCGGGAGACTTACTACGGAGAAGTCAAGGACTGCCGTGAATGTGTCATTCACAGATAATCCCTAGCCCTTATAAGTCATTGTAATTGACCACGACAAACGGGTAGCGTTCGTTCTGCTGGTGAAGCATGTCAAGGCAGTAGACGCCATCGGTGCAGTTGTTGATGATTTGCTGTTCCCCGTACCCGGTGGCCTCCTGAATAGTCTCAGGGGCAACCCCTTTGGAAATGAGATAGTCCCGTATGGCTTCAGCCCGTTTCTGGGAAAGGTCCAGATTCCGGTTTGCACTGCCCCGGCTGTCTGTATGCGCTTCTATTTTTATGCGCAGGTCGGGGAATTTTTTCAGGGACACAGCCGCCTGATCCAGAACCAAAGCGGTCTGTGGGTTAATCTGGGTACTGCCACTGTCAAAATAGAATTTCTCCATCCTGAGCAGGGTCCGGTCTGCCTGCTGCTGCACCACGGCCTCCACAGGGGTCAGCTCAATTTTAAGAGGCTTGCCTGCCAGTTCAGGGTTTAAGGCAGTTCCTCCCAAAGCAACCGTTTCAAAACGCTCGCGCCCGGCCTCGACACTCACCTCGTCCCTCCAG
>SBFL01000184.1 GCA_006227965.1 Bacteroidota bacterium
GATCCGCTGCTCGATAAGGGATGGCTTGCCATCACGGACTACTATGTGGAGAAAAGGGAGTTCTCAAAAGCCCAGGAGTATATCGATAAGGCCCTGAATATAGACGGGGAAAACCCCACTTACTGGAAACGGTCCGGGATGATTCACAAGGCACTCGGCCAGGTTCACGAGGCTGACTTTGCCTTTAAGCAGGCTACTGAACTGGGCAACTACGAACTGGACACCTGGCTGGGCTGGGCCGAGGTACTGCGGGATTGCGGGGAACTGGAAACGGCCGCTGTCATTCTCCAGAAGGGGGTGGAATTCCATCCGGAATCAGCTGAAATCCAGTACCAGCTCGCCGGAACCCGCATTATGCTAAACCAGTCAGAAGCAGCCGTGGTCGCTCTCAAAAAAGCCATCGGACAGGCCCCAGACCAACTCGATTCCTTTGAGAAAATCTTTCCCGAATTATCGCGTGCCACCTGGGTACAACGGGTGATCCGGGAATGCCGGAAAGCTTCCAAATAAAAAGGCTACTTTTGCTTTTTGATTTCTATGGAAGGACGTACCGGACTACAGTATTTATGGCTGGTTTTAAAAGGCATGGCCATGGGGGCAGCCGACGTGGTGCCAGGTGTTTCCGGGGGGACCATTGCATTTATTTCGGGGATTTATGAAGAACTGATCTCATCCATTAACGGCATTCGCCCCTCCCTTTTAAAAATCCTCAGAACCCAGGGGTTCCAGTCAGTCTGGAAGGAGCTCAACGGGGGGTTTCTGCTCTCTGTGCTCACCGGTATAGGCATTAGTGTGCTCTCCCTGGCCAAAGGGATCAGCTGGCTGCTGACCCACCAGCCCATCCTGCTGTGGTCCTTCTTTTTCGGCCTGGTGCTTGCCAGTGTTTTTTACGTCGCCAAGGGCATAAGCCGGTGGGACCTGGCGGCAATTGTTATGGGAATCGTTGGGGCCGGGCTGGCTTATTTAGTGGTTTCCCTCCCGGTTTCACAGACTTCGGCAACCCCTGCCTACCTCTTTCTCTCAGGGGCATTGGCTATTTGTGCCATGATCCTGCCCGGCATTTCGGGGGCCTTTATCCTGGTGTTGCTCGGTTCTTATAAGACGGTGCTCGACGCCGTACACCAACGGGATCTGCAGGTAATCTTGGTTGTTGGTGCAGGGGCCATAGTGGGATTGCTTAGTTTTGCCCGGCTGCTGAAATGGATGTTCTCAAAATTCAAAAATGCCACCCTGGCTTTGCTGACCGGATTCATTATAGGCTCCCTTCCCAAAATCTGGCCCTGGAAAATAGTCCTGGAATCCAGGGTATTTGATGAGCGGGAAATACCTGTACGGGAATCCATGGTTGCTCCCTGGAATTATCCGGAAGATCCCCAGTGGATGGCTGCCCTGGGTCTGGTTATCCTCGGATTTTGGCTTATTTTTATCCTGGAGCGCCTGGCAACCCAAAAGAATTCCTGACTCCCATGGAGCACAACAGAACTTTTACGGATAAAACCCTTCTGTTCATCAAGGGGCTGGCCATGGGCGCCGCAAACAAGGTGCCCGGGGTCTCGGGGGGCATCGTGGCATTCGTGGTTGGATTTTACGAGGAATTCATCTATTCCCTCCGCAGGGTAAACACCAAGGCATTCAGGCTCCTGCTGGGCGGGCGTTTTCGCAGTTTCTACAAGTACGTGAACGGACCCTTCCTGTCCATCCTTATAACGGGAATGCTCTTTAGCTACTTTAGCGTATCAAAAATCCTGGATTATTTCCTCGAGCGCAAGGAGCTGTATGTGTGGTCCCTGTTCTTCGGAATGATTATCGGATCCATCTACTTCATTTACAATGAGTTTGAAGCCTGGAATAAAAAGACACTCTCTATGGGTGTTTTCGGATTGCTCGCAGGGATTTCCATCAGCTTTCTAAGCCCGGCCCGGGAAAACGACAACCTGATTTTTATTTTTTTCTGCGGGATCATCAGCGTTTCCGGAATGACCCTGCCCGGATTGTCCGGATCCTTTATCCTGATCCTTCTCGGTAATTACGTGCTCCTGCTGGTCGATGCGGTAAACGCCCTTTATGACACCCTTGCTGAGCTAATCCGCGGGGACTTCAGTTTTGTGCGAAACCAGGAACGCATGGATACCCTGGTGATCCTGGCCGTCTTCACAGGGGGTTCCGCCGTCGGTCTGGTGACGCTCTCTCACATTCTGGGCTATGTGCTGAAGCATTTCAGGAACCTGACCACAGCGGTCATTATTGGTTTTATAACAGGGTCCCTGGGGGTCGTATGGCCATGGAAGAAGTCGATTTTCCTGCTGGGGTCTGACGGGGCGCCCGTACTGGACTCAAGCGGCAACCGCATCATTGTGAACTACCAGCGTTACCTGCCCGATCCGGCTGCCACGGAAACCTGGTGGGCGGTAGTGTATATCTTCCTGGGGGTAGTTATCCTGGTGGCACTCGAGTGGTACGGAAAATACCGGTTGAAAGATGCGTAGGTTCGGGCTGATTGGTAATAACATCTCCTACTCCTTTTCCCCGGGGTATTTCAGGGAAAAGTTCGACAAGCTCGGACTGAAGGATTGCAGGTATGAAATATTCGACCTTGCCAACATTTCCGAATTTCCAGAATTGTTGAAGCGGTTCGGGGATCTGGAAGGGCTCAATGTAACCATTCCCTATAAAGAG
>SBFL01000010.1 GCA_006227965.1 Bacteroidota bacterium
GCTGACATGACAAAAATATGACTGAACCCCGGAGCTATATAGCCCCTGCCGTCAGCCTCATGGTACAGGCGGTCGGTTATTCGGGGCGCTCCCGCCCACCTGGCATCTTTGGGTTTTTTGGGCATTTTGGCAATAACCGGGGCCTGCTCCGGGACATTCATGGTGAAAGCCAGCTGGCTCCCGTCGGGGGACCAACTCAAGGATGAGGGACTGGCAGGCAATTGGGTAAGGCGGGCATACCTGCCGGTGTCCTGCCAGTAGATATAGATTTCAGCTCCTTCCCCGGTACTGCTCACAAAGGCCAGCCGGTCCCCACCAGGAGACCAGCGGGGGCTGTATTCCGCCACTTCGCGGCTAGTTAGTTTCTGGTGGGAACTGCCATCGGTGCGAAGCATCCAGAGGTTGCCCCCGGACCGATCTTCCAGAACGTCAAACCCCATCCTGCGGTAGACAATCCATTCCCCCTCCGGGTGGATCTGTGGGTCGGAGGCATACTGAAGGTCAAAAACATCCAGATACTCAAACGGTTTTCCCTGGGATATGGCCGGGCCACCAAGGGCCAGGGAGACGAGCAGGGCATAAAGGAATCGGGTATATTTCATAGGGCGTCCATCTTTAGATTTGCTTTCTAAAGATATGGATTCCTGGGGGATGATCCCCCGGGTGGGAAAGCGGTTTCGGGAATACCCGTTCACGGCTAATACCTGCCTGATAATGAGGAAGTCGGGAACTTTAGCTATATTTAGAAGAACTCCCTGAGAAGGGAAGATTGAACACAAACCTAAAAACAATCAGCATGAAAAAAATCAGTACACTTATCTTGTTGTTCAGTTGCCTGCTCGGGTACTCGCAACAGGACCTGGCACAAAAAAGCATCCTTGGCATGCTTGAAATGACCCAGGGTCAGGTCGAGGCCCTGGCGCAGGCTTTTGATGAATCCCAGTATGACTGGCGTCCTGCGGAAGGAATTCGATCCACAGGGGAAACCGTGGTACATGTGGCCGCAGCAAATTACTACCTCGCCATGAGGCTCGGATATCCACCCCCGGAAGGAGTGAACATCATGGAAATGGAAAAAACCATTACGGGGAAAGATGCCATCCTTGATGCGTACCGGAAATCTGCCGAATTCATCAGGGCAAAGCTGATGGAGGTCGACGCATCCAGTCTCGGGACTGAAGTAGACCTTGGCTTTATGAAAACCAACCGGCTTACTGCCTTGCTCGTTGTACTCGAACACACGGGTGAGCATAAAGGGCAGCTGATCGCCTATGCAAGGTCTAATGGGGTTGTTCCCCCCTGGAGCCAGCAACAGTAATGCTTTTGGAACCGCCCTCGGGGCGGTTTTTTTATGCCAGCCCCACGTCCAGGGCCATCATGATGATAAAACCCCCGATAAAGCCCATGGTGGCTATGTCGGTGAATTTATCCTGCTGGGTTTCCGGGATCACTTCCTCCACTACCACGAAAATCATGGCCCCTGCAGCAAAAGAAAGCGCATATGGCAGGATGGGCTCAAAGGTAAGTACCGCCCAGGCCCCGACAACACCAGCAATAGGCTCAACAAGGGCCGAAGCCTGCCCGTACATCCAGCTTTTTTTCCGGCTCAGACCAAAACGCCTCAGCGGCATGGCCACGGCAAACCCCTCCGGAAAATTCTGAAGGCCTATCCCAAGGGCCAGGGCTGTGGCAGCCCCTACCGAAGCCCCTTCAAACCCAGCGGCCACCCCACCGAACAATACCCCAACAGCCAGCCCTTCCGGGATATTATGCAGGGTGATGGCCAGGGTCAACAGGGTTGTCCTTCTCCAGGGGGTTTCGATCCCCTCTTTCTCGGATTCCTTGAAGTTGATATGCAGGTGGGGAAGCACCTTGTCCAGGCCAAAGATGAACAGGGCCCCCAGCAGGAAGCCTACCGCTGCCGGCAGTACTTTTACAAACCCCTCGCCCGGGCTCATTTCGATTCCGGGTGCCAGCAGGCTCCAGAAACTGGCTGCCACCATCACGCCGCCGGTAAACCCAAGCATCCCATCCAGGACTGCGCGGTTCATGGTCCTGAAGAAAAATACGAGACCGGCTCCGGCAGCAGTCAGGGCCCAGGTGAACAGGGTAGCGTAAAAGGCTGCCAGAATGGGGTTGATGGTTTCCAGATAATCAATTACTGCTTGCATTATTCCACATTTGGTTTCACAAAGAGGTTGGAGGCAATCTGATGGGAAATCCGCAGGCTGTGCTGCCCGATCTTTACGTGCATCGAATGATCATAGGGTTCCCGCTCCAGGATTTGGATTTCCCTGCCCAGGGCAATGTGGTTCCGGTCCAGGAATTTCAGAAATGGGGTCGAGGAATCCCTGACGCCCACGCAGATTCCCTGACTGGGGACCGGCATATTGCTCAGGAGCTTTTTGTCCCGTGTCTTGAACTTTCCGTGTTTGTCCGGAATGGGATCCCCGTGCGGATCAAAATCCGGGAAATCCAGGAGGGCATCCAGGCGGTCGATCAGTTTCTCGCTTTCTATATGCTCCAGCTGCTCAGCCACCTCGTGCACCTCGTCCCAGGAAAAATCGAGCTTTTCTACCAGAAAAACCTCCCAGAGACGATGTTTCCGGATAACCATGAGCGCCTGCCGCGTCCCCAGTTCCGTAAGCCGGACGCCCTGGTATTTTTTATAGT
>SBFL01000382.1 GCA_006227965.1 Bacteroidota bacterium
CAGCAGGGTGCCTGAAACGAATACGTTGAGGCGGCTGAGCTTAAATGAGATCTTCTCCTCGAACGTGCTCTCATTCAGGATGACCAGCCTGTATTTATGAAGAAGCTTGCGCTTGATTTCCTTTCTTCTCTTCTTCTTCTCCATGAGATTCCTTCTTACCCATTATCCTGTTAGAACTCCCCGTTCATGTAATCTACAGTGTAAAAGGGGAACCTGTTACCTGGGAGAGCCCCGGATTCCAGGTCTAAAATACATCTTATAGAACAATAAACCGGTTTCTATCCCGATTTTTACTACCTTTACAACAGTAAATATGGTCCTAATGAATGCACTCAGTTTTTTTTTAGCAATAGGCCCCTGGCAGATCGCCATCATCGTAATGGTGGTGTTGTTGTTGTTTGGAGGTAAAAAGATACCTGAATTAATGAGGGGGCTGGGAAGCGGCATCAAAGAATTTAAGGATGCCACCAAGGAAGATGATAAACTTGAGGAAAAGAAAGAGTAGCTCTCTTTTCCCAATGAATCCAAAGCACCTTTCGGGGTGCTTTTTTTATGGATCCCCCCGGGCAATGCCTGGAATGCGCTTCATCGATCCGGTCCCGGCACACGTAATCTGACGGAAATTATTACCGGTAAAACAACAGGTATCACTCCTTCACTCCGAAATTGCCCATATTCACAACAAAAACTTATTCAGATATGGAGATTGCCCTATTTTCGGTTTACAGAATAAATTGCGGCCCTTCGCCGGGGCGTAATAGATTCATTCGATACAGATGATGAAAAACAGTTTTCACATATTTTGGATACTTGTTCTTATAAGCTTTAGCAACCCTGTTCTCTCCCAGGCCGACCTTGCGGGCACCTACGGGTTAGCCTCCCAGGCTGAAGGGCCAGAATTGGGGCAGGACCGGGCTGGCTCTGAAGACATTTTGCAGGGTGAGCTCCTTTCGAAAAAGGCCTCCGAATATGGAATTCCCTTAAGGACCTATTCCCAACTGGAAGGCGTCGAATCCGGATATTATGTGATTGTCGGTGTGTTCAGGGAGACCACGAACCTGCCGCGCCTGATCCGGGAACTAAAGGGCAAAGGCCTTCCCGCCGGGAGTTTCAGGAATCCTGAAAACCAACTGAACTACGTTTATGCCAATCGGTATATAAATGGCGGAGAAGCCCTTAATGATGCCCGTTCCCAACTAGGCGGTAAATACCTGGAAAAGGTCTGGATCCTTGGTGTTGAGGGGAATCCCGAACCCAAAATGATGCCCGTCGAAAAGGCAGAGCCTGTTGCCATACAATCTGCAAGCAGCCCAGGGGTAAGTGATCTGTCATTGGTCCGGCCCAACGATCCGCCCACCTCAGAGGATGTTCCGGAGGTTCGGCCCGTTCAGGTTAAAACGTCAGATGAAAACACGAGCAAACTTCTCAAAAAGGCGAACAGTTATTTTGATCGCATGTGGTATGCCGAAGCGGCTGAATTGTACGAGACTGCATTACTCCGGAATCCTGATCAAAAGAGTCTTGCGATAATAGAAAAAGTCGCGGATGCTCATTATTTCAATGCCAACATGGACCGGGCATATTATTGGTACGATGCGCTGTATGAGGTTCAGAAGAAAGATATGGCCTCAGAAAATCTTTTCAAGTACGCCCATGCGCTCAAGGGGGCCGGAAAATACCGAAGGGCTCGCAGACTCTTAAGGATTTACGACAAAAAAATGGCTGAGGAACGCTCTGAAGCCAAAGACCCCGTATCACAGGAACTGCGGGAACAGGTTCTTGACAATATTCTTATGGCCGAGGATGCCTTTGTTGTCAGAAACCTTGAAATTAACTCAAAGTATTCGGACTTCGGACCCATGTTTTATGGAGATAACCGGATAGTCTTCGCTTCGGCCTCAGACTCTTCCTTTTTCTCTACCAGAAGGTACAAGTGGAATAACCAGCCATTTTTGGACCTGTATGTGGCCTCGATGAACGAGGGTTCAAATGAACTGCATTCTGCCGTAAAGTTCTCTAAAAAAATCAACACCAAATATCATGAGGCGGCAGTCACTTTTTCTCCTGACCAGCAAACCATGTATTTTACCCGGAACAATTACGGGAAGAAGCTGAACCGCGATATTAACGGGGTTAACCATCTGAAAATTTACAGGTCCCGCAAAGTTGGCGGCTCCTGGACCGAGGCTGAGGAACTCCCATTCAACGGCGAGGATTATTCCACCGGGCATCCGGCCCTGAGCCCGGATGGAAGCAAACTTTTCTTTGTTTCCGATATGCCTGGCTCTCTCGGGGAAACAGACATTTTTTATGTGGATATAAACGCGGATGGCAGTTTCTCCACGCCAAAGAACCTGGGGGCCAACATAAACACAAAGCACAAGGAAATGTTTCCCTTTGTCACTGAGGGCAAGCTGTATTTTTCTTCCAACGGACATATCGGGCTGGGCGGACTGGATGTTTATGAATCGGTTTTTGATCCGGAGTCGGGGTTCCTGCCGGCAAAAAATGTCGGGAAGCCGGTCAACAGCAAAAGCGATGACTTTTCCTTTATCATCAGGGAGGACACGCACAGCGGCTATTTTGCCTCTAACCGACGTGGAGGAAAGGGAGACGATGACCTGTACTCCTTTGACCGGCTGCTGCCGGAAGAAGTCAATGAAAATGCGATCGCTGGAGTTGTCATAGATCTAATTTCTGGAGAAGTACTCCCAGAGGCAATGGTGTCGCTGCTGGACGAGAACCAAATCAAACTGAAGGAAATGACCTCTTCCGCAGATGGCAGCTTTGTGTTTGAGGAATTAGGCGGAAACACCCGATACCACATCCGGACCTTAAAAGAAGGCTATCAGGAAGAAAACAGGGAGGTCCAAACCCTTGAAAATGAGCTGGTCTCCACAGAGATCGCCATGAACAGACTGGAAGAGCGCATCGTGATGGAAGAGGGAATACGCAAACTGAAGATCGACAAGATCCTCTTTGACTTTGACAAGTTCACCATACGCGATGACGCGGCCTCTGAACTGGACGAACTGGCCGCCATGATGAAACAGTATCCATCCATGGTGATTAAAATTGAGTCTCATACGGATTCCAGGGGCTCAGATGCCTATAATAAATACCTTTCGGATAAACGCGCCAAATCCACCCGGGACTATCTGATCCGGCAGGGCATTGCGCCTTCCAGGATAGAAAGTGCGGTCGGTTATGGTGAAGAGCGGCTCCTTAACGATTGTGATGGCAGTGTTCAGTGTTCCTCCGGGGAGCATCAGCGCAACCGCAGATCCGAGTTCATTATCGTTAATATGTAGCGACTGGGAATCCCTTTTTCGTCCTGTTATCCTCCGAGAAAAGACAGACCATTTATTGGCAAACGATCCTGTTTACAGCTAATTTTTGAGCTTTTCATCCAAAAAATTCAACATTGGCAAAATCCCTTCCCATCTTTGAAGCTGGCCAAGCCAATTAATTGCCATGGGGAAGTTATTGCATGTGAAGGAAATCCATCTCGAGGCCCTGCGGAATTGGACCAGTTTGATGCTTAAGCGGCATTTCAAGGTTTTTTCCTGGTTTTGTTTTGGCTTATGGCTTATCACCATGTACGCCTTTGTATTCCGTGTCTCCAGCGGATTTGCTCTCGACTGAAACTATTGGCGGAATGCCGCGATGATGCTACCCTGTCAATTGATGGGGTTTTTTATTTTCCGGTTGCCTGCTGGTTTTCAAAGGTGACCGTTTTCAGGATGGCCTCCAGTTCGAACATATAGTCCCGTTTGTTGGTGGCTGGGGCAAAGGTGAACCCTTCCATTACGAGCTTCCGGTTGCGTGCCTCGTCATTGATGATGTACGTAAGGAAAGGGCCGGCCATGGGATAATTAACCACCTCCCAGATACCCCGGACCTCAACCGTCGCCATGCCAGCGACTTCTGCCGGGAACACATAAGGGGCAAACGCTTTTTCTGTTCCCATATAGGTGGTTTTCCCCGGAACATCCGGTCCCGGAATGTGCCGCTTTCCAATGGAGTCCCGCATTTTAACAATGTCCTGCACAAAGGTGGAATCGGTCTTAAAGCTGTCCCCCGGCATTTCATAAATAATGATGTTCATACTGCCCTTCTGGATCTCACGGTCGATCCAAACGAAATTATCCTCTTCTTTCCCGACTTTATAAACGGATGGCAGCCGGAGAGATATGCCAAATTTATCCATGAGGACTGTTTCCTTGCTCAGGGAACGCAAAAAACGCTTTTGGGATTCTTTTAGCTCCATCTCCTTGATTGAGGAGATAATCTGTTCCGCGGAGCCTTCAATGGATGAAATCAAGAGGGAATCGGATGTGCCCTTGATGACGGCCACTTTCTGAGGGGTCGCATAAAGGTCCTGTTGGATCTGTGCGCCGCTGACCGTGTCCCGGTCCACAAAAAGGACGGCCCTGCGATGCCGGGTGGTCCCCCGAAATACGCTTGGGGGCATGTGTTCAAGATTTAAAAGAGGTTCGTCCCAGGTGAGTCCCAGCACCGGAGCGGCAAAGTGCTGGCGAACCTCGTCCCCTACGGGGCCCTCCCAGAGGTCGTTGTCCATGACCACGGCAAGGGTATTGATAGCTCCGATGGAAGCGGGCTTGTATTTCTTGGAAGGCTTGTCCTGGCAGGAGGCCAACAGGGCCAGGATAACAAGGGGGAAGAATCGCAATTGCTTCATTTGATCTAATTTAAGGGGAACAGTTGCACAGCTTGAGTTTCGTTCCCGGCTTCAGGTTGTTCCCGCGGATACCGTTCCATTCCCGCAGGTTATCGATGGAAACCCCTTGGTATTTCTTTGATATCGTCCAAAGCGAGTCCCCCTTTTCCACTACATGGAACCGGGGAGAATCATCGGAAGCTCTGGCTACACCGTTGTTTGCAGAGGAAACAGGGTCTGAGGTGACCGGCTTTCTCGGATAGATCGTCAGGCGCTGCCCAACCCGCAACATATTGGAGCTAAGCCCGTTCCAGCGTTTGATCTGACTGACACTCACCCCATACCGCTCTGCGATTTTACCCAGATAGTCTCCGCTGCGCACCCGATAGCGGATGCGCTCGTCCGCCTCCACATAGCGAGGAAGCGGTTTTTCCCGATTTGCCAGTTCTTCCTGAACCTGGGCATAAATGGCTGTTTCATTGGACACAAAAGGGCCCATGACGCTCACGGGAAGACGAAGCACGTAGTTTTTGTCCTTTATTTTTGGGATGATCCCAAGCTTGTAAGAGGGGTTCAGGGCGGTAATTTCCTCAAGCGGAAGCCCGGTATATTTGGAAATCTGATCGAACGTGATGGTTGATTTTACAAGTACCGTGTCCGTTTCAAAGAACGGGCGCTGCAACTCCTTTGGTCTAAGGCCATAGGCTTCCGCGTATTCGAACAAATACATGGTGGCCAGAAAGGCTGGCACATAGCCCGCTGTTTCCCTGGGCAGGAAGGCCCTTATATTCCAGTAGTTCTCATACCCTCCGGACCTGCGTATGGCTTTATTTACATTTCCGGGACCTGAATTATAGGCCGCCAGGGCCAGGTCCCAGTCCCCAAAGATCCCATACAGCTTGTCCAGATACCGGCAGGCAGCATCCGTGGCCATCTCAGGGTCGCTCCGTTCGTCCACATAACTGCTGACCTCAAGGCCATACATACGGCCCGTGCCATACATGAACTGCCAAAGACCCGTTGCTCCCACCCTGGATTTGGCCGTCGGGTTGAGGGCAGATTCCACAATAGACAGGTATTTAATCTCAAGGGGGAGGTCATATTTGTCCAGGGTTTCCTCAAACAGGGGGAAATAGTATTCGCTGGCTGCCAGCATGCGCTCCATCAGCTCCCTCTTGTAGGTCAGGAAATGTTTTATGACCCTCTCCAGGGAAGGATTATAACTGATGTTGAACGGTGTTTTTTCGTCCAGCAGGGCGAGCCGCTGCTTCAGGAGTTCGGTGTCCAGAGAAACCTCTTCGCTCTTAAGGCTGTCCACCGCGGCGCTCTGTACTTCCTCGTACATCTGTACGAAGCTTTCCCCGGCTTCCCGGAGCTCCTTTAGCCAAAGGCTGTCGTAGCGGGAGGCGAGTTGAAAATCACGCAAGATGAGCGAGTCTGGGGCTTGCCCGGGGTTCAGGGACACTTCCTGTAGGTCTTTGACCGGATTCGCAACCAGGGCCGCGGTACTGTCATTCAACCTGTCAGACTGGGGCTTGTCGCCTGTCTGACCCGCGCAAAAGAAGGTCCAAAGCAACAAAATGACCGTGGCATTTGTCTTCATGAAACTCATCGGATTGTAATGCGTGGGGGCTGACGAAATTCGGACATTTTTGGTAAAGAACGAAATTTTTGATCTTAAAGTACCCCTAAAAACCTGCATGAAAGGCTACTGGAGTATTGCGGCAATTCCGGGAAGGGTTTTGCCTTCTAGGCTTTCGAGCATGGCACCCCCACCGGTTGAAACATAACTCACCCTGTCCTGGAAACCGAATTGCTTCACCGCAGCCACAGAATCACCCCCCCCTACCAGTGAAAAGGCCCCGTCTTCTGTAGCCTCAGCGACACAATTACCAACTTCGATGGTTCCCTTGGCAAAGCGCTCCATTTCAAACACTCCCACGGGCCCATTCCAAAGAATTGTTCTGGACTTTAGGATAACTTCCCTGAACTTTGCAAGGGTTTCCGGGCCGGCATCCAGGCCCTGCCAACCTTTTTCAATGGCGTTTACAGGCATAACCTTACTCTGCGCCTCATTGCTGAAGCTGTCTGCGGCAACCACGTCTACAGGGAGGTGTACTTCTACGCCTTTTGCCTTTGCCTGCTTCAGGATTGACAGTGCGAGGTCGGTTTTATCTGGCTCGCATATGGAATCCCCCACAGACCCTCCCTGGGCAAGAACGAAGGTATATGTCATACCGCCCCCTATGATAAGATGGTCAATCTTGTCGAGGATATTCTCAATGATGGTAATCTTGCTGGACACCTTGGCTCCACCCAATATTGCAGTCACGGGCTTTTCCCCTGTGCGCATCACCTTGTCAATCGCCTTAATTTCTCCGGCGAGCAAATACCCAAAACATTTGTTGCCCGGAAAATAAGAGGCTACCACCGTGGTGGAGGCATGTGCTCTGTGTGCCGTGCCAAAGGCGTCGTTTACATAGATGTCCCCCCATTGGGAAAGCTGTTTGGCAAACGCCGCATCCCCGGCTTCTTCCTCAGGGTGGAAGCGGAGGTTTTCCAACAGGAGCACTTCCCCGCTTCTAAGGCCGGAAACGGCCTGTTCCACCTCAGGCCCGATACTCTCCGAAACGAATTTCACCTGGACCCCCAACACCTCAGAAACCTGATTGACAATATGGGAAAGTGACAAATCCGGGTTCTTCCCCCCCTTGGGCCGGCCCAGGTGGCTCATTAAAACCACACTGCCCCCATCTTCCAGGACTTTTATAATGCTCGGCCT
>SBFL01000009.1 GCA_006227965.1 Bacteroidota bacterium
AACGCCTGTTCTTCAGCTCCCAGGGGCACAGCACCATGGGTGGGTTTGATGCTTTTTATTCGGAATTGCTAGCAGACGGAAGTTTTCACGAGGTTCCCGTAAACCTGGGGTACCCGCTAAATACCTCCGATGACGATTACACCTTTTCCCCGGAAGGGGTAAGTGAAGCTAATTACTCCCATATTTTCACCCATGGGAAAATGGATGCATACGATCTCTTTAAATTTGAAATGATCGGGCGCGAACAAACACCGGTCCCCGTTGCCATGGATGAAGTGGAAGTCGCGGAAGAGGTCGTTGCAGAAGAAGTTGTGGTGGAGCCGGAACCGGAACCGGAGCCGGAACCAGAACCGGCAGCGCCGGAGAGATACTACCTGAGGCCCGTATATTTTGATTTTGAAAGCTATGTGCTAAGCAAGGAGAGCATGTCCAGGCTGGATATCCTGAGCTCCATCCTGGAAAGGCACGAGGCTTTGAAGATTGAGATTACAGGGCATACCGATTCCAAGGGAAGCCATGAATATAATCAGCGCCTCTCGGTGAATCGTGCTACGGCGGTTTACAAATACCTGATCCTGAATGGTATTGTCAAGGACCGCATGAAAGTGACCGGATATAGCGAAGACCAGCCGGTGGCAAGGAATACCACCAGGGATAACAGGGATGCCCCCGACGGCAGGATGCTGAACCGCAGGGCCGAATTCCGGGTCAGCCTTATGGAAGGCGTGATCGTGGAAATGGAAAAACCTGACATCCCGGACCATCTGAAGCTGGATGAGTAGACCCAAAATCCTGATCCTTATGAAGAGACTACTGTCTTTATCCGTATTGTTATGCCTGGTTGCCGCCTCCCTGAGGGCCCAGACAACCGAGGATGATTTCTACGATGCCGTTTACTTCTACGAAGAAGAGGAGGATTTTGAAGAAGCCCTTTTTCTCTTCAGGAAGGTCCTTCGGGACGAACCCGATAATGCCAATGTCAAATACTGGGTCGGCATGTGCTGCAATAACATCCGGGGGGAGGAGCATACCGGGATCCCCTATTTCCTGGAAGCCACAGAAGGAATTACACTGAAATACAAGAAAAACAGGTATTCGGAGAAAAAAGCGCCCCACCATACCTGGTTCTACCTGGCCGAGGCCTACAGCAAGACCAACCAGATGGATCAGGCCCTTGAGGCACTGAATATCTTTAAGGATCTGAAGGACTTTGACTCCCGCTATAATGTCAGGATCACCGATGAGGCCCTTGAGGCCGTTGAGAGGGCCAAGATCATCAAGGATGCCAGGATCAATATGCGGGGATTGTTTTTCAATGAACCCATCAACACGCCCGGTGACGACTATAACGGGGTGATCTCCGGAAACGGCCGGATGATGGTCTGGGCCAGCAGCAAAGCCTTTTATGAAGCCGTATATATGTCCGTCCGGGAGGGTAACCAGTGGGGAGTGCCCGTCCTGATCACGCCCCAGATTGTTTCGGATGGCGACCTCCTGCCTGCCGGACTTTCCCATGACGGAACCAGCCTGCTCCTGGTAAAGAGCGAGAGGAAAAGGAATTCGGATATCTGGATCAGTCATTTTACGGACAGTATCTGGAGCCCGGCCGTACCCCTGGAGGGGGAAGTAAACACCGGGTCCAACGAGGTTCACGCCTCTTTCAGTCCGGATGGCCAGCGCATTATATTCTCCAGTGACAGGCGTGGAGGCGAGGGAGGCCTCGACCTCTGGACCTCCGAAAAACAGGCAGATGGCACATGGGGAAAAGCTGTGAATATGGGTGAGGGGATCAATACGGACAAGGATGAAACATCGGCCTTTATAGCCCCAAGCGGGGAGCGCCTGGTATTTGCTTCCAAGGGCCATTTCAATATGGGGGGATATGATATCTTCCGCTGTGAACTGGAAGAGGATCTCACCTGGTCGCAACCCACCAATATCGGTTATCCCCTGAATACCACCGGCGACAATACCTACTATGTGCCCGTTGGGAATGGGCTGAAGGCGCTCTATACACGCTATACCAACGAGGGGATCGGGAAGCTGGACCTCTGGTACGTGGAGATCCTGGATGCAGAAGACTTTGTGGGAGAAGGCCTGACCCTGGCAGTGGAAGCGCCCGAGATCAGCCAGAAGGATTTCGCCATTATCCTGGTCAATTCGGAGACAGGTGAGGAGATCGAGGTGCTCTATGATGCCGGTACCGATTCATTCAAGGCAATGATGGGCGAAGGATCCAGCTACAAGGTGATTTCCTACAAGCAGAAGTAGCGTGAAAATCCTGGAAAATCGCACAATTTCCCTTCGGGCCCCGGAGCCCGAGGACCTGGATCTCTTATACATCTGGGAAAACGAAAGCGATGTCTGGCAGGTGAGCGGCACCCTGACCCCCTTCTCCAGGTTTATCCTGAAACAGTACCTGGAAAATGCCGGAAAAGATATCTACGAAGCCAAACAGTTGCGGATGATGATCCAGCTGAAGAGCAACAGGCGACCGCTGGGTGCCATTGACCTCTTTGACTTTGATCCCCACCACCGGCGGGCAGGCCTTGGGATACTGATTGCGGAGCCTTCTGACCGCCGGAAGGGCTATGCCAGGGAGGCGCTTGATACCATGTGCGGATACTGCTTCAGTGTGCTGCACCTCCACCAGGTCTACTGCCATATT
>SBFL01000019.1 GCA_006227965.1 Bacteroidota bacterium
TTCAGTTGCGGAGGATTTTAGGGAAATGGAAGTATTCGTGGAATACGGGGAACTAAGCTTCAATCTGCCACGGAGCCCGTACCGCATTCAGGTTACCAATGACCGTTCTGAAGTAACCTCTCCTGATTTCATACAATGGTCCTCCTCTCAGAACCAGGGAGTAACCACTGTACGGAAAGGCTATAGCAAGCAGAAGGACAGCGGTCGCTCTATCGTTATCAATGCGGCATACAGCAACGTCGACCTGAAAGATTAATGCTTACCCCTGGCCGGTTCCCGGGGAAAGACCCGCAAAGCTGGCCGTAATCCCTCCCAGGAGCACGAGATGCTGCTCCACGGCGCCATCAGTGCGCATTTTCCTTCAGATATTCCGGAAAATTTGTCTTGAAGCGCTTCAGGCGTGGAATGGAAACACTTTGGATATATGGGTTCTCAGGGTGCTTCCTTTCATAGTCCTGGTGGTAGTCTTCCGCCTTGTAAAATTTGGTAAAGGGAGTAATTTCTGTGACAACAGGCTGGTCGTAGATCTTACTCTCTTCCAGCGCATCTATGTAAGTGCGGATTATTTTCTGTTCCTCTTGGTTTTTATAAAAAGCGATGGACCGGTATTGCCTGCCCCGGTCCGGCCCCTGGCGGTTCAGGGTAGTGGGATCGTGTGAGCCAAAAAAGACCTGTACCAGTTCCAGAAAACTGATCACCTCCGGGTCGTAATAGACCTCCACGGCTTCGGCGTGCCCGGTGCGCCCATAGCTCACCTGTTCGTAGGTTGGGTTCTCCTCGGGGCCACCGGCATATCCTGAGATAACCTCTGCCACCCCTTTGACGCTCTCAAAGATGGCTTCCACACACCAGAAGCATCCACTTGCGAAATAGGCTGTTTCGTATGCAGACAGGTCCTGTTGTTGTTTCGGCTGTTGTGTTTGTTTTGCAGCGATTTGCAAATTGGGTTCTTTCTTTTCTTTGGACTGGCAGGAGGTCACCGACAGGACCGCCAGGACCAAAAGGAGGTAATTCAGATTCTTTTTCATGATTTTCACATTGATTTTTCGAAAATACAAACTCAGGGCAGCACCCCTGGTTTAAAAAATGTTAATTCTCTGGGCATATACCCCAGTTGTTTCCGGTTTTCAACCCTTTGTCTGAAAGATGGCTGTGCCCGGTATTGAAAATCCATTTTTACTATTTTGCAGCCCTATCCGGTAATATATGCAGGCACATCCTGTTCTCGATCCGCGTATCCCGCAATCTGCCTATAAGAAGGTGGATCTTTCTGTTTCCAATGCCAGCCTGGGGGATGCCCTTTCTGATGCGAGCCGCTGTCAGGAGTTTTTAACAGCGTTCCTTCGGCAAGAGAACGGACTGGTTGCCTGGGGGGGATATTTGGAAAAACGTGATCTGTACAGGGATTTTGAACATTTCAATCCGGATTCGGAGCACACCAGGGAATATCACCTTGGGATTGATTTCTGGGTGTATGCGGGCACCGGAGTTTACGCCCCCTGGAGCGGGGTTGTGCACAGCTGGGCTCATCGGACCGCGCCCGGTGACTACGGCCCGGTAATTCTGATGGAACACCGTTTGGAGAACACGAAGGTCTATTCACTCTTCGGTCATTTGTCCATCGCGAGCTTAAAGGGGTTGTCCAGGGGTAAACCCTTTCGCAGGGGTGACCTTATAGGACACCTGGGAACGTGGGAGGAAAACGGGGGGTATGCTCCTCACCTGCACTTTCAGCTCATATACGACCTGGGAGGGTTCCGGGGGGATTATCCAGGGGTATGTTCCTTTTCAGACCTCCCTTTCTACAGTCGTAATTGCCCTGACCCTATTGAAATGTTGCAATATTGCTGAGTGCCCAATGAGGATGAACCAACTTTTGTCCGTCGGTCCGGGCTGAGATTACAACCGGGTAATCGATTGTACACCGGTCCTCATGCAAGGGTAGTGTTAGCACTTGCCTGATTTTGCCTATGGGATCGTCTGATTCTGGCCTTCGAAGACCGGACTGAGGATTTCCCAAACATTTTCTGCCACGATCCGGTGGCCTTCCGCTGTTGGATGTATCCCATCCTCCTGGTTGAGTTCCGGAACCCCCCCCACGCCGTCCAGTAAAAAGGGGATAAGCAAAACCTGATGCTGTTGGGCCAGCTCGGGAAAGATCTTCCTGAAAGTAGCTGTGTATTCAGGTCCCATATTCGGCGGAAGCTGCATACCTGCAAGTACAATCCGGGCGTCCGGATATTTCGCGCGAACCGTAAGTATCATCGCCTCCAGGTTTTTCCGTGTCTCCTCCAGAGGAATGCCCCTCAACCCGTCATTGGCCCCCAGTTCAAGCACAAAAACATCTACAGGCTGGCGAAGCACCCAGTCCAGGCGGTTACGCCCACTGGCTGTGGTTTCTCCGCTGAGGCCTGCATTTATAACCTCGAAGGAATATCCAAGGGAGTCCAGTCGCTGTCCGATTATGGCCGGAAAGGCCAGATTAGGATCCAGACCGAGCCCTGCCGTGAGAAAAAACAAAAAAAACAGGATGGTTTGTCCCTTGCGCTCTTCCGCAGTTGCACTTACCTCCGATGGTGCCGAGCCTCCATTGACCGGGTCTTTCTGATTCTTGCCATCCCCACAGCCGATGGAGATCAAAAAGAATAAAATATAACGA
>SBFL01000061.1 GCA_006227965.1 Bacteroidota bacterium
AGCTGAGCTCGAAAAAGCAGAAAAAATACGGCTGTTATGGATTGACGGTCCGCCTTTCTGGGGAATGGAACTGAATACGCTTTTGAAAGAGGAATTTGGTGCTAAAATCGTTATGGATATGAATGCCTACATAAGCGCATCTGCACTGATTGACACTTCGACTGAGCAAAGTATGTTTGAAGGCCTTGCCAGCAGGAATACGTACAATCCGATAATGGTCAATGTAGTTCAAAACACTATAGTTGACCTTTTGGAACGGATTGAATTTATCGTCGAGGCATACAACATAGACTGTGTCATAGGTCCGGGACATATGGGGCATAAAGACTGTTCTGCATCTCTAGGGATGATAACTGATACCTGCAGGAGGATAGGCGTTCCCATATTAAATTATAAATTTGATCTTTTTGATCCAAGATATACAACCATCGACGAAATGAAGGTTATTTTTTCGACTTTCTTCGATGCTATGGGATTAGGATAGGAAAGAGGGAAGGAAATGAAACCGGATTCCGAGAAAAGGAGGGCCGTTGTCATTGGGAGTGGTGTCGGTGGTGCGGGCATTTCCGCCCTGCTCCAGCGGGCAGGGTTCGATGTTCTCCTTCTGGAGCGGAACGCTTATCCTGGCGGCAAGGCATCTACATTCGAGCAAGATGGCTTCTTCTACGACACAGGTGTCCACTACAATGCCCAAGGGCCCAACGGGCCCCTGGCACTCCTGAACCAGCGGGTCCAGGGGGACCTTCAATGGCGTGTTAAAGATCCATATGCCCGCTTGGTGTATGGAGACAAGGCCATTGACCTGCCTCAGGGGATGCGCTCCCTGAAATTCAGGTACGAGTTTGCAACAAAGATTCTGAAAGTCCGGCCGCGCAACGCACTTGGTATTTTCAGGGCTTACCGCAAGATTGTTGGGACAAAGACCGAAAAAGATGCGGCACCTTATGACAATATTCCCCTCAAGGATTTTTGCGATCAATATACCGATGACAAACTGTTCCACGGGTATATCAGTTGGTTCTGTATGCTCGGGCTTTGCATTCCCTACACCGAGGCTTCTGCCGGTGAATTCATGCTGGCCATGAGCAATTATGTCGAGAAAGCCAGCGTCTGCTATCCCAAGGGAGGTTTCAAGGCCATCCCTGAGGCCTATATTAAGGCCCTTGAGCGGGATGGGGGCAAGGTGATCTATGAGAATCCGGTGAAACGGATTGTCGTGAAGGACGGAAAGGCGGTTGGGGTCGAGGCGGACCGTTTTTACGAGGCAGACGTTGTGGTCAGCAACGCGGGCATCCAGAAAACCCTTTCACTGGTCGGGGAGGAAAATCTTCCTCAGGAATATGTGAAAAGGATGAAAGGACTCAAATACTCCTATTCTGCGGTCACCATCAAATATCTTCTTGATAAACCGGTTTTCAGTAAACCGTCGATCGTTCATTACGATCCCGACACGGACCTGGTAGCTGCCTACAGAGATATTGAGGCGGGCAAGGTGCCGGAGGATAAAGACCTGACCATTTGGTTGGCCATCCCATCCAATAGCGATCCCTATCTTGTCCCTCCGGGCAAACAACTGACACTTGCATTTACGATGGGGGGCCCTCCTGAGCTCGAGAATGCGCCTCTCTGGGACAAGATACTGGACCGTTTGGATAAAAAAATCCTCTGTCTGCATCCGGAGATGGAAAAACACATCATAAGGCGTATCAAGACCACGCCGAAAACCTCTGCTGAAATAGCCGGCAGGGAGACCGGTGACATCATCGGACTGGCCCAGCGCTATGACCAGGTCGGCAGGAACAAGCCCAGTCCTGCAACCCCGGTTAAGAATCTCTACCTGGTAGGATGCAGCGCAGGGGGCAGGGGCATAGGGACCGAGCAGGCAGGCGATAGTGCTCTGAAGGTGAGCGAAAAGATTCTAAAGGATCTGGCCACTCAGGGGAGTACGTCCTGGGTAGAATCTCCCATAGCTGCTCCAAGGTCAACGTAGGGCCCACGATAGGAAAGGAGAGTTTCAATGGAAGATTATGATGTCATTATTGTTGGTGGAGGCGGGATTACCGGTCTCGCCGTTGCTGCCTATTGTGCCAAATCAGGACTGAAAACCCTGGCATTGGAAGCAAGAGGGGAATGCGGCACCCAATGTGACACCCTTGAACTAGGTATTCCGGGTTTTGTGCACAATTTCCATGCCACTTGGTTGATGAATGCCATATCACCGGTAATGTACGATTTAAGCCTGTGTGATTTCGGCCTGGAAATGCTTGCTACGGAACACGCCTATGCACATTCCTTTCTGGATGGAACAAACGCCATACAATCCATTGATCCTGTGGCGGTAATAGAGAACTGGGGCAAACATTCTGCAAAGGATGCCAGTTTTATGGAATTGGGCGGGGTGTTCTTTATGGAACATTTTGATGAATTTCGGGATATCTTTCACAGATTTCTTCACCACCCGCCATCTGAAGCTTTACTGAAGGAGTTGGGGAATTTTGTAGAAGGATTCTGCAGAACAGCCGGTATAAATATTACCTGGGACCAGATCTATAACATGACGGGATATGAACTGCTGGACCATATGTTTGAATCCGAAAAAATCAAGCTCATGTGTGCCTCCTGGTCATTGATCAGTGCCTTTTACCCGGCGCACAA
>SBFL01000096.1 GCA_006227965.1 Bacteroidota bacterium
ACCTCCCGGGTCCTAAAGCTAAAAATCTGAGACATTGTCTGCTGGTTTCCTGCAAGTCGGAAGGCACAACGCCTCCACTCTGCATCCGTAAAAATATCAAAGCAAAGGGAATCCCGGAAAAAGCCAATCCGATACGGACAAAAAAAGCCGGGTACTTTCGTATCCCGGCTCTTCGCAATCATGGTAAGAAATTTCGTTTATGCCTCGCAGCTTACGCATTCCTTTTTCTGCCGGAACTTTTGAGCAGCGTTCATACTGTGCTGGTAATAAAGGGATTTCAGCCCCAGTTTCCAGGCCGTGACGTGAATCTTGTTGATATCCTTCACGGGCATTTCCGGATGCACGAGGATGTTCACTGACTGCCCCTGGTCGACATGGTTCTGACGGTTGGCCGCCTGGTAAATGATCGCCAGCTGGTCGATTTCCGCATAGGTCCGGAAGACGTCCTTTTCGTGTTCGGTAAGAAAATCCAGGTGTTGAACGGATCCATCCTGATCGCGGATACTCCGCCACACCTCTTTTGTGTTCATTCCCTTCTCCTCTAGGAGTTCCTGCAGGAATGGATTCTTGATGGTCGTCTTGATCTTTGCGATGTCCTTGACATAGATATTGGACCAGATCGGTTCGATGCCCTGGGAAACCTGCCCCAGAATAAAGGCCGAAGAGGTGGTGGGCGCAATAGCGTTGAGAGTGGTATTCCGCCTTGCGTACCCTTTAAGCACTTCAGGCTCCCCGAATCGGTCTGCCAGTTCTCCGGAGGCCTTGTAGGAACGCTCTTTGATGGTCCGGAAAATCTCGCTGTTCAGGTCATAAGCTCCCTGGCTGTCAAATGCCAGCCTCTTGGATTGCAGGAGGGAGTGCCAGCCAAGAACGCCCAGCCCAAGGGCCCTGTTCTCCCTGGCAAAATTGTAGGCCCGCTCCATGAACATAAATGTCTGCCGGTCATCCAGGTCCTCGGAGTCCCGGAAGCTTTCGAGCTTCTCGATGAACTCGCTAAGGACGGCATCCAGGAAGTACACCATGGTCTCCACCGCATCCGTGTTCTTCCACTTTTCATAGTGCAGGAGGTTGATGGAGGAAAGCACACATACGAAAGACCACTTTTCATTGGATGGGAGCATGATTTCCGTGCAGAGGTTGCTGGCATAAATCCGGTGGTCGTTCTCCCTATAGACTTCAGGCGCACCGTTGTTGGCGTGGTCGCGGAAAAAGATATAGGGATACCCCATTTCCCCCCTGCGCTGAAGGACCTTCGCCCAGATGGCCCTCTTTTCACTGTCCCCATCGATCATTTCCTGCATCCATTGGTCCGATACAGTAACCCCATGCGTCAGTTGCTGAATCGTGTTCCCCTCGGTACCTATTTCCAGGAATTCTTCGATGTCCTTGTGGTCTATGGGCAAATAAGGCGAGAACCTACCCCGTCTTACGGAACCCTGGCTAACCACATCCACCATCTTGTCAAACAGCTGCATGATGTGGACCGCCCCGGAAGCATATCCATTGTTCTTTACAGGAGACCCCCTGTGGCGGATTTTTCCGAAATACCCGGAGGTGCCCCCTCCGAGTTTCGACATCATCCCCACCTCAGACTGGGTATAAAGGATGTTGCCCATATCGTCGTCAATATGGGAACCGAAACAACTGATCGGCAACCCCCGGCGCTTCCCGAAATTAGACCATACCGGAGAGGCCAGGGAAAAATAGCCCTCTCCCATATAGGTGTAAAATTTATCCGCATACCCGGGGATTTGCAGGATTTCCTCTGCCCGTTCGGCAATTTCCCGGATTCGTTCCTCGGCAGTGACCCCTTCGGGAAGGTACCCCGAAGCCAGGAATTTCCGGCTGTGATCCGTAAGCCATTTAAAAGAAGGCTCCGCAGCATTGGATTTGGCCTCCTGCAGGGTTTCCTTTCGTGCGTTTACCAGCTGCTCGACGGCTGGTGATGTAGTTTCATTCTGTTGGTCTGTTGAGTTGGTTGCTGTGTTCTCGCGCATGGTTTAGAATAAGTCTTCGCTGGTTATACTTTGAGTTCGTTTGCTGTAGTTAATGGATCGCTTGACGAAGAAATCCCCGTGCTTGGTCCCGATGATCTCATCGTCAAACCATTCGGTTTCCTGAAGTACGGCCTCGTCTATATCAAATATTTTGTTTATCCCTATACTCTCCAGGGATTTGTTGAAACGGTTCTTGATGAATTCCTCCACCACCTTTTTCGGGAGGAAATCCAGTTCCCCTGCCTCAAAAATCCAATCCACGATCTTGCTTTCCGCCTCGTAGGCCTCCTGGCATACATCCTGGATCATCCTCTTGTAGCCATCATCAAACCACTCAGGATTCTCCGCCTGCAGTATTTTTATGATGTCGATGCCGAAATCCCCGTGGATCTGCTCTTCCTTGGATGTGGCTTCCACGGCGTTAGAGATTCCCTTCAACATGTTCTTATACTTATTGAAGGCCATGATGATCAAAAATTGTGAGAAGAGGGAAACGTGTTCTATAAAGAGGGAGAACAGCAGGATGGATTCCGCATACTCCCTGTTGTCCTCACTCTTTGCATTCTTAAGGGCTGTCTCCAGATAATGCACCCGTTTCATCATCACCGGATTCTTCTTCAGGTTGCTGAATTCATGGTTCAGCCCAAGGATCTC
>SBFL01000207.1 GCA_006227965.1 Bacteroidota bacterium
GCAGCAAAGATGTTCCTTCAGAGCATGAACACAGATATGCTTTCCTCCCAGGGAACCGCCATAAACGAAGCCATAGAACTGGCCGCCACCTATTACGATGATGAAGAACAGACCAACCGGGTATTGTTCATTATTTCAGATGGTGAGGACCATTCGGAAGGTGCTGTAATCGATGCTGTGGACCTGGCCACCGAGGCAGGGATCCGCATTTTTACCATTGGTGTCGGGCAGGCCAAGGGAGCTCCGATCCCCATCAAGCGCAACGGGGTGCTCGAAACCCTGAAGAAGGATTCAGAAGGGGAAGTGGTCATTACAAAACTCAATGAAGAGATCCTCGCGGAGATCGCCTCTGAAGGCAATGGGTCTTATATAAATGGAGAAAACACATCGGAAGCCGTGACCTTCATAGAGGAGGCCCTGGACCAGATGGACAAGAAGGAATTCGAGGCAAAGCAGTTTGCCGAGTTCAGGGACCAGTTCCAATGGTTCCTGGGAGGGGCATTACTCCTGTTGTTTCTGGATATCTTTGTGCTCGAACGCAAGACAGCCTGGTTGAAGAAACTGGATCTTTTCAATGAAAAAAATACAGCCTGAATGATTCGGATTTTATTTTTTTTCGGAATATGCTTTCCGCTTCTGGGTTTTGCCCAGGAGAAACCGGAAACAGACCCAAAAGCCCTGAAGGAGTCCCGGAACCTTACCCGGGAGGCAGGCAGGGACCTGGAATCAGATGACTTTATCAACGCGGAGGCAAAATACCGCCGCGCCATTGCCAAAAGCGAGGAAAACGCTGTGGCTCCCTATAATCTCGGGAATGCCTATTACGAAAATGAAAGTTTCAGTGAGGCATTTGGGAGGTTCCGGGAAGCCGGGGAACGCGCCGGGGAAAAACCCCAGAAACACAGCGCATATCACAATATGGGAAATGTCTACATGCAGCGAAAGGAATATGAGAAAGCCATTGAGGCCTACAAGGAGTCGCTGCGAAATGATCCGGCAGACGAGGAGACCCGTTACAACCTTGCCCTGGCCAAAGAGTTGCTGAAAAAGGACCCTCAGCAACAGCAGAGCGACCAGAACGAAGAAGACCAGGAGCAGGAAGATCAGCAGGAACAGGAGGAGCAAAACCAGGACCAGAACGAGGGAGGGGAAGACCAGCAGGAGCAGGACCAGGATCAAAACCAGGAGGAAGGAGATTCTGAAAAAGAGGAAAACAAGGAAGGGGAGGGTCCCGAGAAAGAGGAGGAAAAGCAACAACCCAACCCTTCACAGGAGGATGAAAAAAAGCGGCCACCGCGCCCCAATCAACTCTCCCCACAGCAGATTGAGAACCTGTTGGAAGCCATGGAGAACGAAGAGAAAAAAGTAAAGGAAAAAATAGATGCCCTCAAGGTCAAGGGGCCAAAAGTTAAAAAGGAAAAGGACTGGTAAGTGATCCGTATGTGGAAACATATCGCCCTGTTGCTGATTTTGCCCTTTCTAGGCCCGGCCCTGTTTGGGCAGCAGGAAGATGCGGTTACTTTTGAGCTCGAGCTCAGTAAGGATCGCCTCGGGGTAAATGAGCGGTTGCGGGTTGATTTTACCATGAACCGTGACGGAGACAATTTTGTACCCCCGGACTTTAAAGGGTTCCGCATCCTTATGGGGCCCTCCCAGGCAATCAGCTCATCGTGGATCAACGGCGTACGCACGTATTCCAAATCTTATTCCTACACTCTCCAACCACTGGCAAAAGGAAAATATACCATAGGTCAGGCCAGTATAGTGATCCGTGGGGAGACCTATAAGACTATTCCGCGTGAGGTTACGGTTACCGAGGCGGTGGATCAGCCCGATGGAGCCCCATCCGCAGACCGGATCGCCGATGAGAACCTCCACCTGGTGGCCGAAATTTCCGATACGAATCCATATATGAATGAGCCGGTAAGTGTGGTTTACAAGCTCTATGTAAGTCCTTCTATCGTCGTTTCCAACTTCCGCCCGATGGACAACCCCACCTACAACAATTTCTGGAGCCACGATATTCCGCTCACCCGCTATAACATCGAGGAGGGGCTCTTCGAGGGAAAACCGTACCGGTTTGTGGTACTTAAGCGGGTAGTGCTTTACCCGCAGAAAAGCGGCTCCCTGGAAATCGAACCACTGGCTCTGGATGTATCCCTGGAAGTCCCCACCGACAAAAGGGATTTCTTCGGCTCCCCCATTTATACGAAGACAAACAAGGTTGTGTCTGCCGGAAAACGAACCATTCAGGTAAAACCCCTGCCACAGTCAGGGCGCCCTTCGGATTTCAGCGGGGCCGTCGGGGAATTTCAGTTTACCGTATCCACCTCAAAGGATGCACTGAATGCCTCGGAGTCCCTGCAGGCAGAAGTTACCGTGGAAGGAAAGGGAAATCTGAAGCTTTTCCAGCTTCCCAAACTCACCCTTCCGAGCTCCCTGGAGGTCTATGAACCTGAATACAGGGAAAATGTAAGGACAAACCTGGCCGGAATGCAGGGCAGTGTCACCGAGGAATACACCATTGTTCCCGGATTCCAGGGAAAGTATCCAATACCCTCCATTGAATTCTCCTACTTTAACCCGAACACGGAGCGTTACGAGCGTATCGCTTCCGATGAAATCACCATAAACGTTCTGGAAGGGCCT
>SBFL01000008.1 GCA_006227965.1 Bacteroidota bacterium
AATTCCGAACCGTGGCAGCCTTTAGAAGTCATCCCGTTCCATGAGCTCCCGAATCTTTCGTTCTTCCCACCGCTTGCCCCAAAGGGGATTGAAGCCATAGACTTCAAGGCCGTGCATCAGCAACCCGAACCCCCAGCCAAAGGCAGGAAATACAGCCCAGGGAAAGTCCGAGCTCCGCATATTGAGCCAGATCAGGAACGGGATTACGATCAGGTAGGAAGCCAGGTTGCCGTAGAACTGCTTGACGGCTTCCAGTTTCTCCCGCGCCTTCTGGTAACGTTTGTCCCGAATATATTCGGCACTGGCCTGTACCGTGCCCACCTGATGGGTGAGTATGGGCAGGGCCACCCTGAAGTGTTCGTCGGCCTCGCCGATCTCAACCTGCCTTTCGGTAAGCAGGCCGTACCGTTGCCGGATGTTCTGAAGGCCGACCCCGATCGACCTTTTAACCACCTGTTTCGGCTGGAGGTTGTTGGTTACCACTACATACCCATCTTCCTCCTTCACAGTAATACGCAACGGCCGGGCGGAGGTGACTACATTATGCTTTACGGCGTTTTCCAGTAAGAGTTGCAGTGACAGGGGAACGATCCTGGCCTCCGGGTTGGTGGATTTTTCTGGGATTTCAAAGACAATGCTGTCCTCAAAACGCATTTTCAGCAGCCGCACATACGTACGGGCGAAGGCAAATTCCTCATCCACAGGCACAAGCTCCTTATTTTTCTGTTCCAGCACATAGCGGTATACTTTGGAAAGGGAGGTGGTAAACCGCTGGGCAGCATCCTGGTCCTCTTCAATCAGGCTGGTCAAAACGTTGAGGCTGTTGAACAGGAAATGAGGGTCCAGCTGGTTCTTAAGGGCATCGAATTGAGCAGCTGCTTTCCCTGCGATTATTTTTTGCTCCTTGAACCTGTGCTCCTGACGGTTTTTATAATAATAAAAGGAGTAGAAAATGCCTGAGATCACTATAGCAATGATCAGTGAATTCACATAATATTGGGGGGATTCCCCCTGGAAAAATTCCAGAATCCCCATGCCCTGAAGGCCTGAAATAATTATAAGGCGGGCGAAAAAGATCGCCAGAACCGAAACAGAAATATTGCCTAAAATGCTTAGGAACAGCAGATTCCCTTTGAAGATCTTCATCCCGTAGCGCTGTATCAGGTAGGCGATTAGCAGGGCATTAGCCAGGTAGATGAGCCAGGAGTATATCATATGTTCCAGAAGATCCCTCCAGAAATAACCATTGAACTCCAGGGTGCGGCCGTTGAAGTAGAAAATGGCCAGAAATACAATGTACAGCAGGATGCCTATCAGGGTAGCATTTGCGAATTGTTTTAAAAATTTCTTCATATCGCAGGTATCTCGGCTATATTAAATTTAGTAAAACAATCTGTCTTCCAGGATTGAGCCCTTTCCCGTCCTGAAATCAAATTGGATGACAAGATAAAATCCAGTGAGCATTAACAAGAAATTTTTGCACCCAACCGCAGATATTCTCGTCTGAATTGTATTTTTAGAAGAACGGCAAGACAAGAATCAAAAGAAGATATATGAGAACTCTGTTTATATTACTCCTGCTCGTACAGGTACCAGGGTGCCTACAGGGGCAAAGGCCCAGCGCATTAAATGCCGGGAAGTTCATCCAGTCCGAAGACTACAAATTGTTGTACGGGGGAGAAGACCCTTCCCAACATTTTAATATCGACAACCTGGACCTTAAGCCAGAACAATTTCATTATGGCATAGGACGGGAGCGATTTCCCGCTCTTATCCAACCCAAATTTGAGTCTGTAACGGATGCTGCCGGGCGATGGAAGCCATCAGACCGCTTTCTTGTGGCCAAGAAGGATGGGGAGGTCAAAGCCTATTCAGTAAAGGACCTTACCCGTCATGAAGTAGTGAACGATTCTATAGGAGGAGAACCCATTTTTGCCGCCTATTGCATTCTGGCGGACCTGGGCGCCATTTATAAACGAAAATACGGGGACAAGCTATTTACATTTGCAGTCAGCGGGTACACTTACAACGATCCGCAGGTGTGGAATGGAATGGATGGCTTCATATTATGGGATAGGGAAACTGAGAGTCTCTGGTGGCCCCTGATTGACAAGGCGGTTTCCGGCCCCTTAAAGGAGGTAGGGTTGCAAAAGCTGGAATCGGCCTACTGGCAGGACACCACCTGGGAAAAGGTAAAGGCAGCCTATCCTGAAGCTATGATATTGATCCCGGGGCAGCAAATGGACCCGCCTGGAGACTGGAACTCTTATAAGGACGTTTCCGATGTGGTCTCGCGGTACCGGCAATAGGTATTTAGAACAAGGCATCAGAAAATACCACTTTAAAATTCCAGGACAATGTACATTCCCGACAGGTATCGCAACGAGGACCACCTACAAATCCGGAAATTTCTGAAGGAACATGCCTTCGGGATCCTGGTCTCCACAGGGCCGGAAAGTCCCATGGCCACTCACCTGCCGCTGGAATATGAGGAAACAGGAACCGGAAAGGGCTGCATAAGGGGCCATTTCGCAAAGGCTAACCCCCAATGGAAATATCTTTCAGATGGTGCGGAAGTGCTCTGTATTTTCAATGGCCCCCATACCTACATTTCTTCCTCCTGGTACAGGGAAGAGGAAGTGCCTACCT
>SBFL01000215.1 GCA_006227965.1 Bacteroidota bacterium
GAGGAGATCGGGCTGAAGGGTGCCGAGATGATTAGGCAGCGTATCCGCCCCAATGCGGCCATTATCACAGACGTCTGCCACGACACCACCACTCCCATGATTGAAAAGAAGAAGGAGGGGCATATCGAAATCGGGGCGGGCCCGGTCATTTCATATGCTCCTGCCGTTCAGCACAAGTTACGGGAACGTATCCTGGAGGCTGCGGCAGCCAGCGAAATTCCCTTCCAGCGGCTGGCTGCTTCGCGGGCCACGGGGACGGACACGGACGCCTTCGCCTACAGCAATGGCGGAGTGGCATCTGCCCTTATATCCCTGCCGCTGCGGTATATGCACACTACCGTGGAGATGGTACACAAGGAAGATGTGGCAAACGTTATCCGGCTGATCTACGAAACCCTGCTTACGATTAAGGAGGGAGAAACCTTCAGTTATTTTGAGTAAGGCACCCCGCTTTTTCCCCGGCCCTTATGGATGAACTCATTGATATCTGGGATGGATCGGGGCAGCCTACCGGGAAGACGGCATTGAAGTCCGAAGCTCACAAGTACGGGTGGTTCCACCCTACCGTGCATGTTTGGTTCTACACGGTTTCCGGAAAGGTGCTCCTGCAGCGAAGAGCTCCTGGGAAAGATACTTTTCCCGGGCTTTGGGACGTATCCGTGGCAGGACATATACAGGCAGGGGAAACACCCCTCGAAGCCGCAGGGAGGGAAATAATGGAAGAAATCGGGCTGCAGCCCGAAAAAGGGTCCCTCCACTTTCTGGGTCGCTTTAAATCCGAGCAGTCCCACCCCGGGGGCATCATGGACCGGGAATTCCATCACTGCTATCTGACCGAATTAAATGTGCCGCTAAGTACGCTGCAACCGCAGGCCGGGGAGGTCTCCGAACTGGAACTAAGACCGTTGCTGCAATTCGCGGAGGAAGTTTGGGGCCTGGCGAACCCCTCGGGATATGTTCCGCACCATCGGGAGTACTACGCCACCGTCATCAGGGCGATAAAATCGCTCTTATAAGGATTCCGCGAAGGTTTTCCAGTCTTTAAGGGCATAGGTATGTTGTGAGCCTGAGCGCATATCCTTTACGGTAAAATTGCCGTTTTCAAGTTCTTCATCGCCGATCAGGACCACCACGGGTGCCTTGCTTCGGTCAGCATGCCTGAACTGCTTGGCAATCTTGGCATCGTTGGGATAGAGGTCGGCACGGATCCCGAGGGAGCGCAATTGCATAACCAGTTTGAGGGCTGCCCTGGACGGGGCGCCCCCGAAGTTAAGGCAGAAGACCTCCAGGGACTGATCCAGGGCATCCGGGAAAAGCCCCAACTGTTCCAGGACCAGGTATATACGGTCCAGACCAAAGGAAATTCCCGCCCCGCTCACATCCTTCAGGCCAAAGATACCCGTGAGGTCATCATACCGCCCACCGCCTCCGATGGACCCCATATCCACGCCCTCCGGTGCCGACACCTCAAAAATGGCTCCGGTGTAGTAATTAAGGCCGCGGGCCAGGGTCACATCCAAAACGCAACTGGTCGCGAGCAGTCCGAGGGATTCAGTTTCTGACAGCAATGCCTCGAGTTCGGACACTCCCTGCAGGCCCGTAGCGGAACCAGATAGCATTTCCCTGAGAGCGGCGATCTGCTCCCTGGGTCCTCCTTCTATTTCGAACAGGGGGGCGGCACGCCGGATGGCTTCATGTGAGATACCCTTTTGACGCATCTCTGCTTCGACTTTAATGCGCCCGATCTTATCGAGCTTATCCAGGGCGACGGTAAAATCGGTAAGCCGGTCCCCGGCACCAATAACCTCGGCAATACCGGAAAGGACCATCCTGTGATTCAGCTTGATGGTCACTCCCTTAAGGCCAAGGTTAGAAAAAACGCGGTCGTACAGCTGGATAAACTCAAGTTCCTGAACCAGGCCGGAGGTACCCACCACATCCGCATCACACTGATAAAATTCCCGGAATCTGCCTCGCTGGGGACGGTCTGCCCTCCAGACGGGCTGTATCTGATACCTTTTAAAGGGAAAATCGATCTCATGCTGGTGCATCACCACATAGCGCGCAAAGGGGACTGTGAGGTCGTAGCGCAGCGCTTTGTCGCTGATCAAAGGGGTAAGGGCCTGGGCATCCTGCTGAACATAGGTTTCAGCGGGTACCTTCTTGAGGAATTCACCTGAATTGAGGATCTTGAAAATCAACCGGTCCCCTTCCTCCCCGTACTTCCCCATCAGGGTTTCGTAGTTCTCCATGGATGGGGTTTCAATGGGCTGAAATCCAAAAACCTCAAACTGTTTTCGGATCGTCTCCATTATGTAGTTCCGGCGGGCCACCTCACCAGGGCCGAAATCCCTGGTGCCTTTGGGAATTGATGGTTTTTGTGACATAAGCGATACTCAGTTATACAAATATAGCGGATTGGGGCGGTCCTTTCCGGGTTATTGAATTTCGATAATTTCCTCGAACCACTTAAAAAGAGTCCCTTTGGTAATGGCAGCTCCCTGTTCAATGAGCCGGAATTTATCCAGGCCGGGGTCTTCAGAGTACGCTTTGGAGGCCGTCAGATATTCCACAAAATCGGATTGCCAGTTTTTCCTGAACCATTCAAATCCTTCCTGGGTGCGGAGATCCAAATCCGGATTAAGTACCCGTACCGAGATCAGCTTCATCTCCTTCTCAGCGCAAAAAAACAAATGCATGTTCGTTGAACTGATGTTCTCCAGATAGGCAACCCGTGACAACACCCCCTCCCAGATCAGATCGCTGAACACGTCGATTTCCTGTTCGGCCACCTCCGGCTTCTCCCGCTTGATCTTATCCCATTCCTGGGCCGTAATGGATTGTGTGGCCAGGAAATTGATAAACTCCTTATGGAGTTCTTCCAGCTGCTCCCGGCTAAGTCTTCTGTATTTCATCATAAAAAAACCGTCCGACACAATTTCCTTGGGCCGGACGGCATAAAAATAGGAATAATCGGTTTAATCAAAGATGTATCGAACCCCAAACTGTGCCTGCCATCGGGAACGTACATCCGTAGCCGCTGTGAAGGTCCTGTTGAGATCCTGATCAAAATTATAAGTCGGGATGTTGTTTTCATCCACTGAGACGCCGAGCAACTGGTTAAATGTGGGCTCCTGCACCACTCCCCAGTTAGAGTTGATCAAATTTCCAAAATTGAGAATATCCAGGCTTAGCTGCACGGTATGCTTTTCACCCAGGTGAATATCCTGAAGGATTCTCAGATCCCAACGGCCTCTCCAGGGCGCCAAGGCACCGTAACGATCTGCATACTTGCCCCGGTTGTCATTCAGGTAATCATCCTGTTGAATAAAGGCTTCATATGCTTCGGCATCCCCGGGATCTGCAAAATTCATCTGCTGTATTTCATTTGCTGTTGGGATATAAATCAGGTCGTTAATGCTCGACCCATCGTTGTTGATATCCCCCCCGTAGATATAGTTGTAACGATTTCCCTTGGCGTACTCAAAGAAGGTGGAAACGGTGGTTCCAAAATCAAATGCCTTGGAAATCACCCCAATGACCCGATGTGCATCTCCATATTTGGAAGGCGCCAGCACATCGAGGTTGGCGTTGCCCACAATGGCATTCCCGGCAAAGGCATCGCCGGTTATCTCCGCCTCAATGGAGTTGACCTCCTTGGCGTTCAGATAACTGTAAGCCAGTTGCCCGTACCAGCCATTATCCCACGATTTTTGCCCCTTAAGTGCAATATTCCAAATCCGACCCTGGTCTGAATTGGTGAAGACATATGCATTTGTAGGCCCGCCAAATATCTGGGATTTGTCCGAATCGGTATAAATCGCACGATTATCTGCTCCTACCAGATTTGCAGACGGAGTATTCAACCGCCAGTTCAGCACATGGGGTGCATTGAGATCCTTCGTATAGGAAACATCGGCTGTTAAGATCAGATCATTCTCCAGTCGCTTATCCACTCCGATATTGGTCCTCCAAACCTGAGGCCATTGAAAATCCGGATCGACCACCTGGTAAAAGAAAAAATCAACCCCCTGCACCTGGTTGCCCAGCCATACAAACGGGAATCGCCCTGTAAACAGGCCGCTTCCTCCCCTTAACTGAAGCATCTTGTCTCCCGTGACATCCCAGTTAAAGCCAACGCGGGGTGAAATGAGGAAGTTGTTATTTGGCATTTGCTCTGAATCCAGAAAGACCGTTTCCCCGGTCTCAGGATCAAAGTATTCAATGGTGGGAATATATGTGCCGTTAGCCCCCCCCTTGCGGGCGATATTTTCGCGAACCTTCTCCGCCGTATCGAAGTAAAGGGGTTTATCGAACCTGATTCCGTAGGTGAGCTTGAAATCCTGGGACAGGTTCCATTCATCCTGAAGATAAAAGGCAAATTGCCCGACATTGGTTTCGGCCAGTGACCAGCCTCCAGGATTCCCTGTGCCGTTGGCACTAAGACTTCTATCCGAAGCAATTGCCGTATTAAAGGCATCCTGAAGGGCCCCTGATGCAGCAAATTGGGGGAAGTCCGTGATGGTCGTGGTGGGGAAGAATACCCCCTGAGCTCCGTATGCCCCCAGATTGAAGGAGTTGTCAAATTGAAACTTCTCGAAGGAAAATCCGATGGTGAAGGTATGATCATTGGCAAAAATGCTCAGGTTGTCCGTTATCTGAAAAACCTTCTGATCGAGGCGGTTGTTGATGGAGAAAGGTTCGTGCCCTGCGATAATATAGTTGGAACTGCCCTGAGCATCCAGTATGGAAAGGGTGGGCGCAGGTGTGGAGAGCGGGTTCCTGAAATCATCAAAATGGGTATATCCTATCTGCAGTTTGTTGGTGGCAGACCCAGGGATATTGCTGTTCAGTTCAAACTGGATGGACTGGATCTTGTTGTTGATTTGGTATCCGGCATTCTCAAACTGCAGCGTAGACGCATTGGGGCCCCGGAATCCGAGCGCGCTGGGGTGTGCCGGCTTTTCCTTGGAAGCATCCAGGAAATTATAGATTATGGCCAGACGGCTGTTTTCTGAAATGTTCCAATCCAGCTTGAAGATCCCTTTGGTCGATTCCTGGTCGTAATTAAAGCCTTCATACCTTCCGGGATCATAAAAAAGAGGGTTTCCCTGCGCATCTTCTCCTATAACCACCTGTCTGAGCAACCCGTCAACCAGTTCAAAATCAGAAGCACTGACCCGGGATTCATTGATACTTCCTGTGCCCCGATTGGGGACCCAACCGGCTGTTCCGAGCTCAGTGAGCTGATCCCGCTCAAAGTTGGCGAAGAAAAAGAGCTTGTTTTTGATCAGCGGGCCACCAACACTAAACCCATACTGCGTCTGCTCCAGGCCCGTTTTAAATACTTTGTCGCCCTCAATTTTGCCCCCCGTCATATCATCATTTCGGAAAAACCCATAGACAGTAGCATACAAATCATTGGTACCGCTGCGGGTAACCGCATTAACAGAGGCACCCGTAAATCCGGCCACTGTAACATCATAAGGGGCGGTAGACACCTGGATCTGGTCAATGGCATCCAGTGATATGGGGGTGGCATTGGTTTGTCCACCCGGCTGGGCGGCATCCAGACCAAAGGGATTGTTAAAAATAGCCCCGTCCAGGGAAAAGTTATTGAACTGGTCATTCCGTCCTGCAAAGGACCCGTTGCTCGCCGTAGGTTCCAGCCTCGTGTAATCATTGGTGGACCGTGAAATGGTTGGAAGACGTGTGAGATCTCTCCTGCCAACGCTGGTCTCTGCACCGGTCCGGTCACTTCCGAAGATTCCTTCGCGGTCTGAGGTGAGCACGACTTCATCAAGCATCTGGCTTTCCTCCACCAACTGGACTTCAAGGCTAAAGGTTTTTCCAAGGGTAAGGAATACGTCACTTTCCTGCTGGGTGGTATAGCCGACATACGAGATCGTTACTTCATACGGTCCCCCCACGCGAAGGTTCAGTAAATTGAATCGGCCATCTATATTGGTGATAGCCCCATACCGGGTTCCTGTGGGAGTATGAACCGCGACGATATTTGCCCCCAGCATGGGCACTCCCTGCTGGTCGGTCACCAGGCCCCTGATATTCGAAGTGGTAACCTGCGCACCCGCGGTCACCGACAGCAGGAGCGCTACTAAAAAGAAACATTTTTTCATGAGAATTTGGTTGAGTAATTGAGTTGTCAGTTATTTTCAGGAATAGGTAAGATAAAATAAAAAAAAAGGAGCTATGTATCCATAGCTCCTTTTTTCCCAAGTATTTATCAACTATTTCTGCTCAGCTACTACTTCAAATCCGAAATCCACCTGAACCTCCCTGTGCAAACGAATCTCAGCCTCATAGGGCCCGGCACGCTTTATGGAACCTCCCTTGATACTGATATACTTCTTGTCAATGCTGTGCCCTTCCTTTTCAAGAGCCGCGGAAAGATCAATATTGGTAACCGAACCAAAGAGCTTGTCTGCCTCTCCAACTTTCGCCGGGATCTTGATCTCGAGTCCTTTCAGGGCCTCGGCCACTTTTTCAGCGGCATCAATGGCCTGCTTTTCCTTGTGCGCTTTCTGGCGAAGGTTTTCCGCCAGGACTTTTTTGGCCGAAGGTGTTGCGAGCACAGCCATTCCCTGAGGGATCAGATAGTTGCGGCCATAGCCGTTCCTGACCGTTACCACGTCGTCCTTGAAACCAAGGTTTTCTATGTCTTGCCTTAAGATTAATTCCATGATTTCCTCCCTGTTATTTTAAAAGATCTCCCACATAGGGCATCAGCGCCAAATGGCGGGCCCTCTTGATAGCCTGTGCAACTTTCCGCTGGTATTTCAGAGAAGTCCCCGTGAGCCTGCGTGGAAGGATTTTTCCTTGTTCGTTCACCAGCTTCATCAGGAAATCGGGATCCTTGTAATCGATATACTTGATGCCGGATTTCTTGAAACGGCAGTATTTCTTCTGCTTGCTGGTTTCTATGTTCAGCGGGGTCAGATACCGGATCTCTCCGTCCTTCTTTCCTTTCGCCTGTTGTTGTAAAGTGGCCATTTCTTACGCTTTAACTTTAAGTTTGTTCCTACGTTTTTCCGCCCATTCAACGGCGTGCTTATCCAGTTTTACGGTCAGAAAACGCATGATGCGCTCGTCCCGTTTGAATTCCTGCTCATAAGGACCGATAGCTTCCCCTGGGGCAGTGAATTCAAAAAGGTGGTAAAAGCCACTTTTTTTGTTTTGAATGGGATAGGCCAGTTTTTTCAGGCCCCAATCCTCCTTGGACACCATTTTGGCGCCATTCTTTTTCAAGAAATCCTCGAATTTCTTTACTGTTTCCTCTATCTGCTGGTCAGATAGAACGGGATTCAAAATGAAAACAGTTTCGTATTGGTTCATATATACATTTTGTTTAAAAAGGAGCGCAAAAGTAAGAATTCTTCATAGCA
>SBFL01000221.1 GCA_006227965.1 Bacteroidota bacterium
CCTTTTCGGAGTCGTAAAAACTGTTGATAATATAGCCCCCTGCGATGACCAGGGCAGATGAAAACACAAGGAAGAGCAGGCTAATATCCAGTACCACCTCACGAAGGGGCAGGTCCGGGGCCATGATGAAGATGGCCGCAAGGTACTGTGCAAGGATGATGACCAGGATGTTATACCCGCGGATAATGGAAAAAAGGCTGAGTGATTTCAGCAGGAAAAGGCGGGTCCTACGTGAGAGCATTGGGCGGGTTTAGAAGTTGTAAACCACTTCCAAACGATGCCCTTTGAGAGCTTCACGGGCCATTGCGAGGTCCTCGGTAAATCCGAGAATGTAGCCCCCTCCCCCGGATCCGCACAGTTTGAGATAATAAGCGTTGGTTTCGATGCCCTGCTTCCAGAGCTGATGGAACTCTTTGGGGATCATTGGGCTGAAGTGGTCAAGCACCACATGAGAGAGCTTCTTGATATTTCCGAACAGGGACTTGACGTTGCCGCTGATGAAATCTTCCACACAGGCATCCGTATAACGGATAAACTCGTCCTTCAATACTTTCCGGAACCCTTCCTGCTTCATCTTTTCCATAAAGATCTGTACCATGGGCGCGGTCTCTCCCACACTTCCGCTGTCAAGAAGGAAAACCGCTCCTTTCCCGTCGGGGTTCTGGGAAGGGATAATTGTAGATTCGATATGGTCACTGGAATTGATAAGAATAGGCAGGCTCAGGTAGCTATTCAGGGGGTCAAGGCCGGAAGACTTCCCGTGGAAAAAAGATTCCATCCGGGCAAAGATCGCTTTGAGATTCAGTAATTTTTCACGTGTGAGATTTTCGAGGACCGTGATTTTGTCATGTGCGTAACGATCGTAAATCGCCGCAACCAGGGCCCCGCTGCTGCCAACCCCATATCCCTGAGGAATGGAACTGTCAAAAAACATCCCGTCTTCGATGTCTGCCTTCATCGCCATAAGATCAAAGGATACAAGGCCGGGAGATTCCGCCTGCAGGGCTTGCAGATATCGGTAATAGTCTTTGAGGCCACTGTTGGACTCCAGGGATGTCCCCTTCAGATCGGAATCTTTTTTGAGAGCCCCCTTAAAAAAATTATACGGGATGGAAAGTCCCCTCGAATCCTTAATGATCCCGTATTCTCCGAAAAGAAGAATCTTGGAATAAAACAGTGGTCCCTTCATACCTGTTTACAAGCTGCTTAAGACAAAAGTAAGAAACTTTCTTCTAAAGGTTTTGTTAATCCGTTCTAAAGCCTTTTTGCACCCGAGCCAACCCGATCGCAAATATGCTGCCCATCCTGGCAAAAGGGGAGCAAAGTATCCTTTATAAAGGCATAGACTTTTTCATGGCTTTCCTCCGGGTACAGCACATGGACATTGGCCCCGGCATCAAGGGTAAAGCAGACCGGTTCGTTTGCGGACTCCCTGAATTCCCGGATGTGTTCCAGAATCCGGAGCGTCGCCGGTTTCATTAGAATGTAATACGGACTGCTGGTCATCATCATGGCATGCAGGGTAAGCGCTTCTGACTCTACCAGTTCAATGAAGGCCTGCAAGTCTCCCTTCTCAAGAATGGGTTGCAGGGCTTCAATACGCGAGGTGGCCTGATCGAACCGGGCATTCGCATAGGGATGTCCCTGCATCAGCCCATGGCCGGCTGTGCTGCTCACCTGTTTCTGCCCTTTGTCCACCAGGAGGATCGTATCGCGAAAGGACCTGAAAACGGAATGCACCGGCAGGGGGTATCCAATCCCGAAAAGGTCAGAACTTCCCGGCACGGATTCATGAGCTCCCCATTGAACCAGATTCCCTCCCACGCTCCGGGCAGCAGACCCGGATCCCAGGCGGGCCAGAAAAGAGGCCTTGCGGTGGAAGAATTCGGGAGGCATGTCCGGATAAATGACCTGCTCAAGATCCATCAGGCCGAGGGCCAATGCAGCCATGCCGCTTGCAGAGGAAGCGATCCCACTGCTATGGGGAAAGGTGTTTTCCGTATGGATTTCAAAGGCATATCCGGAAAGGAAGGGCTGAAAGGGGAGGATCCTCTCAAAAAAGGATTGAATTTTTTCCCTAAAATGGGGGGCGGGACTCCCTTCCAGGAAAACCTCAAAAGAAGGGGTCCCGGAGGGGGTCCCCGATTTCCGGCAGCGCAATTCAGTCTGTGTCGAACAGGTATGCAGCGTGAAACTCACAGAGGGGTTCATAGGGATCTGGCCTGCCTTTTTCCCCCAGTACTTAACCAGTGCGATATTGCTGGGGGCCTCCCACCTGAAAGATCCGGATTCCGGGAGTTCCCCTGCAGCCCCGGGTATAAAGTCGTGTTCGGTCATTCACTGATTTTTTGCAAAGATATGCCTTTGCATCCGTATGGGCTTTCGTTGTAAAATTTTGCTATTTTAGGCCTATGCGAACTGGACGTAAAACGTATTTGAGAATTGGATTAGCTGTCCTTACCTGCCTTTTGGTGGGGATTTTGTCTGGTTTCGCCACCCAATCCTCAGTGGGTACGTGGTATGCAGGTCTCAATAAGCCGTCATTCAATCCACCCAACTGGGTGTTTGGCCCTGTATGGACGGTTCTCTATGTGTTGATGGGAATCTCGGCCGGACTGGTATGGGCTCGCGGACTTCACCATAA
>SBFL01000125.1 GCA_006227965.1 Bacteroidota bacterium
TTTAAATGTAGAAAATTAATTTATTAATTAATACTTTTAGGAGCTAAACAAACCAATGGAATGAGTAAGTTCTATTACAACGAAGAACAGGAATTCTATGATGCCATCGTGGTCGGAACCGGGATCAGTGGGGGCTGGGCGGCCAAGGAACTGTGCGAAAAAGGCCTGAAGACACTGGTACTGGAGCGCGGCCGAATGGTAAACCATATTGCTGACTATCCCACCGCTAATATGGATCCCTGGGATTTTCCCAACGGGGGCGAATTGCCCCGGGAAGAACAGGCAAAGCAATTAAAACAGGCCCGGACCGGATACACTACCAGGGCTCCTCACAATTTTTGGTTCGTTAACGACCTGGAACACCCCTACAACGAAGTAAAACGATTTGACTGGATGCGGGGTTACCACGTTGGGGGCCGTTCCATAATGTGGGGCCGCCACAGCTACCGCTTCAGTGCCCTGGACTTTGAAGCCAACAAACTGGACGGTATAGCCGTGGACTGGCCTGTCCGGTATAAGGATATCGCTCCCTGGTATGACAAGGTGGAAGCCTACATAGGGGTTACGGGGGAACCCCTTGGGTTGCCCCAACTTCCCGACGGGATCTTCGAACCCATGATGGAACTGAACTGCGTGGAACAACACGTAAGGGAAAAAGTGGCCGAACATTTTGACGGGAGGGTCGTAACGGCTGGCCGGGTCGCCCATATCAACAGCGCTAAGCAATTTGGGGGGAAAAACCGCATGCGTTGCCAATTCCGTGACCGATGTATCAGGGGGTGCCCCTTCGGTGCGTATTTCAGCAGTAATTCCTCAACGCTTCCGGCAGCTGAAGCCACCGGGAATATGACCCTGCGCCCGGATTCCATTGTCCACGAGATCATATACGACCCAGACACCCAAAAGGCCACAGGGGTAAAGGTAATCGACCGGATCACCAGGGAGGAATATGAATTCAGGGCCAAAGTGATTTTCCTTTGTGCATCTGCCATAGCCTCCACTGCCATTCTTATGCAATCCAAATCCGACCGCTTCCCCAACGGGATGGGGAATGATTCCGATCAGCTCGGGAGAAATATCATGGACCATCACCTGGATTCCGGGGCAAGCGGGAAATTGGACGGCTTCGAGGACAAATACTACAAAGGCCGCAAACCCGTAGGGGTATACATCCCGCGATTCCGCAACCTGGGCGGCAGCTCAAATACGGATAAGTTCATACGCGGGTATGGCTACCAGGGCGGCGGCAGCCGGGGCAACTGGCAGGATAGCATCAAGGAGCTCTCCCACGGCAGGGACCTGAAGGAGGCGATACTCAAACCCGGGGGGTGGAGCTTCGGTATCACGGGCTTCGGAGAGATCCTCCCCTATGAGGAAAACAGAATGTACCTGGATTATGACAACCTGGACCAGTGGGGCCTTCCAACGGTAACCTTCGATGCGGAATTCAGGGAAAACGAATGGAACATGAGGGAGGATATTAAGCAGCAGGCCGCCGACATGCTGGAAAAAGCAGGACTGAGGGACGTAGAGACGTATGACGAACCCGGGGCACTGGGAATTGGGATCCACGAAATGGGAACGGCCCGCATGGGACGGGACCCAAGGACCTCTGTCCTGAATGGATACAACCAAATCCATGCGATCAGGAATGTATATGTTACCGACGGGGCCTTTATGACCTCCGCCTCTTGTGTGAATCCATCACTTACCTACATGGCCTTCACCGCCAGGGCGGCCGACCATGCCGTGAAAGAACTTAGAAAAGGAAACATCTAATGGACAGAAGAATCGCATTGAAAAACATGGGGCTCGCCCTCGGATATACCGTGGCCGCACCCACCATCATTAGCCTGATTCAAAGTTGCAGGCAGGAGGCAGGCCCCGACTGGGTCCCTTCTTTCTTCTCCCCTGGAGAAGGGGCCGTTATAAGGGAACTTGCCGATATTATTTTACCAAAAACAGATACCCCGTCTGCTTCAGAAATCGGGGTTCATGCATTTATAGATGGATATTTAAGCGAAGTCTCTTCTGTACAGGAACAGTCTTTTTTCAAAAAATGCATGGAAAAGTTCCTCGATACGGCCCTGACGGAATCAGGAAAGGAAGCACCGGAAGATTTATTGCCAGGGGAAATTGAACAAGTATTTGTGAGTTCCCTTGACATTTCTGAGGAAGAACAGGATAAAATTGATGACCTCCTGGAATACTTTCCCAAAGTTCTCAGCAATGACACTGTGAAGGAGGTTGTTCAGGGAGGTCCCATGATCCATCTCGAGGATGGCATGTACCGCTATGCCTTTGCCGCCCATTTCAGGGATGCCGTCATCAAAGCCTACAAAACCTCTGAATACATAGGAGAAGAGGTCCTGGCCTATTTACAGATTCCAGGAGGCTATATCGGGTGCGGAGACCTGGATGAACTAACCGGGGGAAGGGCATGGTCCTTATAGAATTCTGCTTTGAAACGACGTAATTTTATCAGAAATACAGGGCTTGCCGCCGGATTCACCGCGGTGGCAGGCCCTTTTATCTATGGAAACTCCGGTTCTCCTGTCCGCCCCCCCTTTCGCCTGAATTTTGCACCGCACCTGGGGATGTTCCGCCATCACGCCGGGGAGAACCCCCTGGATCAGCTGGCAT
>SBFL01000133.1 GCA_006227965.1 Bacteroidota bacterium
TGGGTCGCCCCGGATACCATGCCATCCGCATGTCCCTTGTACACCATCATGGTGCCGTAATAGGAAACATCCTCCATGAGGTCCCTGGCGGTGGCCAGGTTCATGTTTTTGTGTTTCCTGAGCTCGTACAGGGTATGGGCATAATCCTCAAGTTCGGTGGAATCCCTTGGGTCAATTACCTGTACTTTTTCAAAATCCAGGTCCAGACCCATAAGCTGTACTTTTTGGCGGATGACCTCCGGATTGCCCAAAAGGGTAATGTCTGCTGCCTGCGTATGCACCAGGTCCCGGCTTGCCCTCAGGATGCGCTCATCCGTGCCTTCCGGGAGAACAATCCGTTTGCGGTTCGTCTGCGCCTTTTTCAGCAGGTTGAACTGGAACATCCTGGGGGTTATCCCTTCGGCCTCAAAGGTTACCAGGCGTTCAGCCAGCTGGTCCTCGGGAACGTACCTGGAGAATTCCTTTAAGGAAAGGCTGATCTTCTTCCTGTTTTCGGGGTAGATCCTGGATCGGACAGCTCCGATCTGATTGGTAACGGAATACGTTCCGCCCTGTACCGAGATGATCGGGACGATTTCGGACAGCCCTTCGATAAGGCGGATGATGGTCTCCTCCGGGATCAGGCCACCGGTAAGCACTATACCCGAAACCGACGGATAGTTCTTGGAAATATTGGCCTGAAGGGCGCCCAGGATAATATCTGCCCGGTCTCCCGGTGTGATGACCAGGGCATCGTGCCCCATATAATTCAAATAGTTCCGAAGCTGCATGGCCCCTACCCCAAAATGCCCTGCCTGATTGTCCAGGTGGGCTTCCCCGAAAAGGACCTTCCCGTGAACCGCCTCCACGATTTCCCGGATACTCGGATTTCCCAATGCGCGGTTCAGGGGGATGGCTGCCAGTAGCACTTCTTTGGGAAGCTCCTGTTTCATGCGTTCCAGGACTATTTCCAGGTTTTCGGGCTGCACCTTGTTGGCAACGGTCATCAATACCTGTACCCCCCGGTCGGCAAAAGAGTCACAGGCCAGGGCCAGGGAGTTGACAAATTCATCCAGGGTTTTCCCTACCCCGCTTGAAATAATGATGGTCGGGATACCCAGGTTCTTTGCTATGAGCACATTGAAGTCCCATTCGATGATGGTCCCTTCCCCCTCGAAATCCGTTCCCTCCACCAGGACGAAATCAAAACGGCCCTCGACAGCCTTGTATTTGCTTATAATCTTGTCAAGCACTTCGTCTTCCTGGTTGCGGCTGTTCTTCAATACGACCTCGCTCCGGGTACAGGCAAAGGTCTCATCATAGTCCATGGGGATCTTAAAATACGATAGCACCGTTTCGATATGGTTGTCCATCTGCCCTTCCGGATAGTCATTGATAATCGGCCTGAAATACCCCACCCGGGCCATTTTCCCGAGCAAAAGATGCATCAACCCCAACGCGATAATGGATTTTCCGCTGTTGGCTTCAATGGTGGATATATAGATGGCTTTAGTCATGCGTTCACCTGTTGGAGTTCCCATGCAAAAGTAGGAGTTTCCAAAGACAAAGACGTCCCCTGAAATCCTTAAATACAGGTTGACTAATTTGTGGGAAACCGCAATTGCCAGCCACCTGACTGACACAAATCATTTCAATTCCAGGAGAGGGGGAGTACATTTAATAATTAACCAAAAAGTTCTTTTAAAACCCACAGCGATGAAATCTATTCTTTACGCAACCGACTACTCCATGGCTTCTGTAAGCGCCCTGAGATATGCCAATTCAATGAGCCATATGCTCAATATGAGGCTGGTGCTCACCCATGTATACGATCTGCCAACTGTACTGGGGACCCAACTCCAGGCCCCGTTCCCGGACCTGAGGAAAGACACTACGGACCACGAACATAAAAAGCTCTCCGAGTTCTACGAAGAATACATTGGAGAAAAGGCTTTACGCCCGCAGGAAGTGGTCTTTGAGCCCGTGGAGAACATGTCGGTCCTGTCTGGCATCATTTCCAAGTCAACGGACTGGCATGCCAGCATGATCGTGGTGGGAATGAAGGGGGAAAGTGCCATCAAAGACCTGGTTATGGGCAGCACGGCCAAAAAACTGATCGATAAGGCCCCTTGTCCTATCCTCACTGTGCCGGCCGACCATCGGTTTGAACAACTTACCGACCTGGTTTACGCCACTGATTTTGAGGTGGAGGACCTAAAGGCCCTTGAAAAACTGGTCGATCTTGCCAAAGCCTGGAATGCGCACATCCGGGTGGTGCATGTGACCATGGACAAAGAGTATGCCGGCGCTTCCCAAATGGAATGGTTCAGGGAAATGGTCTCCCAAAAGGTTGATCATGACCGGATCCATTTCGAAGTGGTCAAATCCGATAACATCATCCATTCCCTCCGTGATTACTCAATCAGCCAGCACGCGGGCATGATCGCCATGCTCGAACGCATACAAAAAGGGGCCACCAAAAAACTCTTCCACAGGGACCTTGTCAAGCAAATGGCCTCCAACAGCCGGTTGCCCCTGTTGAGTTTCAACGAACGGAATCTTCAAACCCTCTTTTTCTGATTGGTTTCTAAAGGAACTGAGGAAGTATTAAAAGTGGTATTCTCGAATCAAAAGCGATTCTTTTTACCACTTTTT
>SBFL01000089.1 GCA_006227965.1 Bacteroidota bacterium
CGCTGCGGCATAAATTCCTTCCAGAGCTGGGCCGTGGTATTCACCATTAAAGACATGCGCGACCTTTTCCCCACCAACCTGGTCTCATCCAGGATTTCTATTCTTGGTTCCATCCTTCAATATCGATTAATAATCGGTTCGGCACCTGTCGGGGACTATGGCGGACTGCCTACTGCCAACTGCTACTGCATACTGCCAACTGCTACTGCATTCTGCATACTGCTACTGCCGACATCAAGCCTTCAACCTTCCCTTTTTTGACTGTTGTCTGTGGTATCCCCTGTCACATGGAGGGGCGTATGTGCAAAGAAATGAACATCGCGCTGAGGGAATGGAATGGTTACCTTGTTTTCACGGAAGAGCTCATCGATACGGTAACGCATCTGACTTTTCAGTTTGGGATCTGAGAAGACATCGGTAATATGGAAGTGTACGGAGAAAAGCAGGGCGGAATCCCCGAAATCTTCGAAAAGCACAAAGGGTTTAGGTTGTTTAAGCACCCCCCTCTGTTCCTCCACCGCCTGCAGTAAGAGCCTGGTCACAAGTTTTACATCGCTTCCGTAGGCCACGCCAACCCGCAGGGCTTCCCTGGTGGTGCGGTGGTTCTGGGTGTAATTGTACACTGTATCCTGAATGAACTTGTGGTTGGGGATCACCATGACTTTGTCATCCCGTGTCAGTGCCAGGGTGGTTCGAAGCTTAATTTCAAAGACCCTTCCCACCCGGCCATCTACCTCCACGATATCCCCTACCCGGAGGGATTTGTCCACCACAATGAGCATGCCTCCAATAATATCCTGGAACAAATCCTGCAGGGCGAGGCCAATACCCACAAACAGGGCCGCCGAGGCGGTGATCAGCAGGGTGATGTCGATTCCTGCAGCACTCATGGTCAGCAGGATAACGGCCACATAGATTACATACCGGATGTATTTGAAGATAGTGATGAATTTCATCCGGTCTTCCCCGTCCATCTTTCGGGTGATGAACTTCCGCAGCTGGCCGAGGAGGAATTTGGTGGCAATAAAGGAAACGGTCACCAACAAAAGCAGGCCTACCGTAATGTGGATGGATTTCTCCCCCTCTCCCAGATGGAGTCCCATATTTAGGAATTCGCGTATGCCTTCCCAGAGGTCTTCCCTTATAAACTCGGATATTTCTTCTTTTGTGTTTTGCATCATGGCTTCAGTATTTTAACCATTTGAACAATTCCCTGTAGGAAGGCTTTTTTCCGTACATAAGTATGCCCACCCTATAGATCTTGGCTGCCAGATATACGATGCCCAGAAACGTTACAATGAGCAGCACTATCGACACCACCAGTTGCCAAAGGGGCACTCCCCCCTCCCCGATGCCCCCGGGTAATCGCATGAGCATAACAATGGGTGAAGTCAGTGGAAAGATGGAGAAGGCCACCGCAATAGGTCCGTTAGGGTTTGAGAATACTGAAAAGAAACCCACATAAATTGCCAGCATCAGGGGCAGGATGATGGGGAAGATGAACTGCTGGGTATCTGTCTCGTTGTCCACAGCGGCACCGATAGCAGCATAAATGGAACTGTAGATGAGGTATCCCAGAATGAAATAAACCAGGAAAAATGTTACCAGCATTGCCATCGGAATTTTCTGAAATTCCTCCAGGATCAGCAGGGTGGTTTCATCCCCCTTCAGGGATGGCGCGGCAAGGGAGGAATCAAACCCGGGGGCCGCGGCAGGTCCTTCCCAGAGCAGAGAAGGCTCGAGATCCAGTAGCAGTAGTGCAAAGATCATGAGCAGGGTAGCTGAAAAAATCCAGATCAGGAACTGGGTAACGCCCGCAAGGGAGGTGCCGATGATCTTGCCGAGCATGAGCTGGAAGGGCTTGACCGAGGAGATGATGATCTCGATGATGCGACTGGTCTTTTCCTCGATCACTGAACGCATTACAAAGCCCCCGTAAATAATGATAAACATCATGATCAGGTAACCGAAGCCACCCCCCACAAGCGCCTTGAATTCATTGATGCCCTTGCCGCTTCGCTCCCCGGCAAAGGTGGCCGTGTTAATCTCATACCCGCTTCCGAGCTCGGCGTATTCTTCAGGGCTCATCCCAAGCTTTTCCAGGCGATGGGAGCGCAGCCGCCTCTCGAGAATACGCTCGATTTGCTCCAAAACAGCAGTGCTCGGGGCTTCGCGGCTATAAAAAAATGCACTCTCGGTCACCTCCTCAAGTGTCTGCCGGTTCGGCAGGTGCAGCAGGCCATAGTATCCCATGGACAGGGTACTGTCCTTGGCCGCTTCCAGGGTGACGTCCTGAAAAATGACAAAGGAAACCCCGGTCCGGGGAGAAAAATCCTGCTGGAAATAAGGACTCTCGTTCATGACTGCCAAAATCCGCTTGTCATTGTCGTTGATCTTTGTAAGGTAGGCAATCAACACTACCATTCCCACAAGGAGGATAGGGCTAAGGAAGGTCATGATGACAAACGACTTGTTGCGCACCTTTGCGAGGTATTCCCGACGGATGATCAACCCAAGCTTATACATGTACCTCCTGATTTTGAACGGTTTGAATAAAAATATCATTGGCGGTGGGTATGACTTCCCGGAAGGACGACAATATTCCTGTGGCGGTAAGATACCCTA
>SBFL01000186.1 GCA_006227965.1 Bacteroidota bacterium
TCCAAGGCCAGGCCCTGGGAGTGGAAATGGGGCAACAGGATGTACCAAAAGCTGCTCGGTTCACGACCGATCGAGGAAGAAGGGGAGATCATCCTGGACCATAACTACGACGGGATCAAGGAACTGGACAACCGGCTCCCTCCCTGGTGGGTATATTTGTTTTACATCACCATCATCTTTGGCGTTGTTTACCTGGTGCGATTCCACATCTTCAATGACTATGACCAGCAGCTGGAGTACGAACAGGAAATGGCAGCCGCGCGTTTGGCCATTGAAGAATACAAGAAAACGGCCAAGGACCTTGTGGATGTCAACACCGTGGAATTGCTCACTGAAGCTTCTGACCTCAATGCAGGGGAAGCCATCTTTACGGGCAATTGTGCCGTATGCCACATGAACGACGGAGGAGGCGGTATCGGACCGAACCTCACGGACGATTACTGGATCCTGGGCGGGGGCATCAAAAATGTTTTTCGTACCATTTCTGAAGGCGGCCGTGCCGGCAAGGGAATGGTGGCCTGGAAAACAAACCTAAAACCGAGCGAAATTGCCCAGGTTTCCAGCTACGTGCTGAGCATGCATGGGACCACGCCGGCCAATCCGAAAGATCCCGAAGGTGAAATCTGGATAGACCCCGACACCCCGGTGGATGAGGTTGAGGTAGAGATGGATTCCACTGGCGTGGAAGTCATCATGGAAAATGAAACCTCAAATCCGCTGGAAGGCGAGTAGGATACTTCCGGCAGGTCTTATTGGACCCCAAAACCTATGGACGACCAGGAGAACTTCAGAGACTCGATTGCCACTATCAGTGATGAAGGGAAAAGGGCCTGGATCTTTCCCAAAAAACCCGGTGGCCGCTACTATACCTACAGGAAGTGGGTCAGCTATATCCTGCTCGCCTTCCTGTTAGCGGCTCCCTTTATCAGGGTAGGCGGGAACCAGTTCCTGATGTTCAACGTCCTGGAACGACGGTTCAATATCTTTGGCTTTCCTTTCTGGCCTCAGGACTTCCACCTATTTGTGATCTCCATGATCATCGGGGTGATTTTCGTCGCCCTGTTCACCGTGGCCTTTGGAAGGATTTTCTGCGGATGGATGTGTCCGCAGACCATCTTCATGGAAATGGTTTTCCGAAGGATCGAATACTGGATAGACGGAGACCGTGGGGCTCAGATGCGCCTGGCAAAACTGCCATGGAATGCAGAAAAAATCAGGAAACGACTCTTTAAGTGGGCTGTTTTCTTTCTCATTTCCTTTGGCATAGCCAATGTTTTTCTGGCCTACCTGATAGGAAGTGACCAGTTGATCCAATACGTTACCGATGGTCCTTCCCGGCATATGGGTACGCTGGTTGCGCTGCTGATCTTTACCGGAGTTTTCCACTTCGTGTTTACCTGGTTCCGGGAGCAGGTGTGTATCATTGCCTGTCCCTATGGCCGGATGCAGGGGGTGCTTCTGGATAATAAATCCGTGATAGTCGCCTATGATTACAAAAGGGGTGAGGGCGAAAAAGGGCGCAAAAAATTCCGCAAAGGGGAAGACCGGGCTGCTCAGGGATTCGGGGACTGTATCGATTGCAGGCAATGCGTCCATGTATGCCCCACAGGAATCGACATTCGCAACGGGACGCAGCTCGAATGCGTTAACTGCACCGCCTGTATTGATGAGTGTGATACCATCATGGAAAAAGTAAACCTTCCCAAAGGGCTGATCCGCTACGCCAGCGAGGCGGAGATCGCCGAGAAGGAGCCCTTCCGGTTTACGCCCCGTATGAAGGGCTATGCCGCCGTACTGGCCGTATTGATCAGCGTGCTCATTGGCATGCTTTTCCTGAGGAATGAAGTGGAGGCCACCATCCTGCGCCTTCCCGGGCAGCTTTACGAGCGAAAGGATAATAACATTATCAGGAACTTCTACTCCTATAAACTGATCAACAAGACCAGTCGGGAAATCCCGGACATCCACTTCAAACTGGAGTCTCACCAGGGAACTATATACTTTGTAAAAGGGGATGGCTTTGAGGTCCCCGCCCAGAAGCTTTCAGAAGGCACCCTGTACATCGACATCAACAATGCCTCCCTCAATGGAGACAAGGACAAGCTGAAGATTGGGGTCTACAGCGGGGATGAACTAATAGAAACGGCAACGGCGCGCTTTCTGGCGCCCCGTTCATACAGATAGCTTAAACCTATGAAATTTAATTGGGGAACCGGTATCGTTCTGGCATTTGCGGCCTTCATTGTATTCATCCTTTACTTTGTGGTCCTCTCCACAAGGGACCCGGCCTCAAACCACGACCTGGTGACAGAGGATTACTACAAGAAGGAACTCAAATACCAGGAAGATCTGGATGCAGCCAGAAATCTGGAGAAAATCGAAGGTGGGGTAACGGCAAGGATCACGGATAAAGGACTTCTGATTGAGTTCCCCGGGATTATGGACCCCGAAAAAATAGCAGGAAAAGTGTCCCTTTACAGGCCATCCAATAAGCAATTGGATTTTGAAACTCCAATACAATTATCCAATAAACAACTGCTCATACCCAAGAGTCGCTTGTTGGATGGTCGCTGGGACATAAGGGTGTACTGGACCTATGAGGGGAAACCATACCT
>SBFL01000335.1 GCA_006227965.1 Bacteroidota bacterium
ACCCGGCATCCAGTTTCCCGGAATAGCATCGGAAAAAGGCGAGACGGCCTACAAATGGGTCCGTGGCGATCTTGAAAGCCAGGGCTGAAAAGGGCTCCCTGGAATCCGGCTTGCGCAATACAGGCGCCTCCGTATCAGGGTTGATGCCCTCAATGGCCTCTTTGTCAAGCGGGGAAGGCAGGTAACGGCATACACAATCCAGCAGGAACTGCACCCCTTTGTTCTTGAAGGCGGATCCGCAGACCATCGGGATAATGCTCATATCCATCACAGCAGCGCGAAGTGCGGCGTGTACTTCTTCTTCCGTTATGGAATCTTCATCCTCAAAGAACTTTTCCATGAGGTTTTCGTCGTACTCGGCCACAGCCTCGATCAGTTCGGCCCGGCTTTGATGGACCTCTTCCTTCATCTCTTCAGGAATATCGACCACATCAAAGGTTGAGCCCATGTCGTGCTCATGCCAGATGATAGCCCTGTTCTTAACCAGGTCCACGATACCTTTAAAATCGGCTTCATCACCAATAGGCAATACGATCGGGACCGCATTGGATTTAAGCATATCCTTTACCTGCTGGCAGACAGCCAGGAAGTTGGAACCCTGCCGGTCCATTTTATTTACGAATCCCATCCGCGGCACCTTGTAGTTGTCCGCCAGGCGCCAGTTTGTCTCGGACTGGGGCTCTACCCCGTCCACAGCGCTGAAAAGGAATACCAGCCCGTCCAGAACCCGAAGGGACCGGTTGACCTCCACGGTAAAGTCCACGTGGCCGGGAGTATCTATAATATTAAAGTGGTATGGCTTGGTGTCTTCAGTGGGTTGCCCGTTCTTAAGCGGAAAATTCCAGGTACAGGTAGTGGCAGCAGAAGTGATCGTAATACCCCGCTCCTGCTCCTGCTCCATCCAGTCCATGGTGGCAGCTCCGTCGTGTACCTCGCCAATCTTGTGGCTGACCCCTGTATAAAAGAGGATACGCTCGGTGGTTGTGGTCTTTCCGGCATCGATGTGAGCCGCAATACCTATATTCCTTGTAAATTTTAAATCTCTAGACATTTCGCTTAGAATCTGAAGTGTGAGAAAGCCTTGTTCGCTTCGGCCATTTTGTGGGTATCCACCCTTTTCTTAACCGCAGCCCCTTCTTCTTTAGCCGCTGCCAGGATCTCGGCAGCCAGTTTCTGAGCCATGGATTTTTCGTTCCTCTTGCGCGAAAAATTAATCAGCCACTTCATGGCTGTAGAAATCTTACGGTCCGGACGGATCTGTCTTGGTATCTGAAAGGTAGCACCTCCAACCCGGCGGCTTCTTACCTCCACATGAGGCATGATATTGGAAAGGGCCTCTTTCCAAACCTCCAGACTGGTCTTCTCCTCGTCCGTCTTTTTTTGTTCCACGATATCCAAAGCGTCGTAGAAAATCTTGAATGCGACGGATTTCTTCCCGTCCCACATCATCATATTCACAAACCGGGTCACCAGCTGGTCGTTATGCCTCGGATCTGGCAACAACGGTCTTCTTTTTGCCTGTCTTTTTCTCATTGCTACTGCTTAACTCGTGAATTACTTCTTAGGGCGTTTAGCACCGTATTTAGATCTGCGTTGCGCTCTTCCCGCTACTCCGGCGGTATCCAGTGCCCCGCGAACGATGTGGTACCTCACACCCGGCAAATCTTTCACCCTTCCGCCTCTTACCAATACTATCGAGTGCTCCTGGAGGTTGTGTCCTTCTCCCGGGATATAGGCGTTCACCTCTTTCCCGTTGGTCAGTCGTACCCGTGCCACTTTCCGCATGGCGGAATTCGGCTTTTTGGGCGTAGTGGTATACACCCGGGTACAGACTCCCCGTCGTTGAGGACACGAATCCAAAGCAGCCGATTTACTCTTCTTGGTAATTGTGGCCCTTCCTTTTCGTACTAATTGTGAAATTGTTGGCATACTGTCAATTAAAAATCTAGCCCTGTTTAAGGGTCGGCAAATGTAGTAATAAATCCCTATAATTCAAATCCCAACTAATTAATTTTAAGTGATTTTTCAGGTGCATTTTTAAGCATTGGAGATTTTCCCCCAAAACCAGGGCGCATCCACCGCGCATTCAAACTATTTTCAATGAGATCCGTTTTGGGGAAATAGAGGAATGATCCGAAGTTCAGGGTACAGAATACAACACTTCCAAAATCGGGGTATACCTTAATTTATATATATACGTCCTGCCGGGTATGCGGGAATGGCGGGATTTCGGAACAACCCGGCCCCCTAATTTGAATTGAAAACTGCTGATTTTAGTGCAAACGCGGGGATACTTTGTTTTAAAATGCCATTTCTCTTTGCCATATAAGTACCCGAAAGGATTATACAACCAAGCCGGGTTTTGGGGATTCAACAATCTAACAACCACCCAACTGATGGTTTCACAAAGCAGAAACCATATGGAAAGAGAAGCTCGATTAACACCAGGCCGCTTAAAGTTTTATTAAAATAAGTTTGGATTATTAACATGAAATTAAGATTTTCGCAGTTAGCTAATTCAAATAATTAAACAATGAGAACAAAATTGAATGGAATCTTGACGCTGTTGCTGGCGTTCGTTGTGCAGATTTCGTTTGCACAGGAAAAGACGATTTCAGGTACGGTCACTGATCAGGATGGCCTTCCCTTGCCTGGAGTTAACATTGTTGTTGAGGGCACCACTACGGGTACCCAAACCGACTTCGACGGTAATTACCAGATTCAGGCAAGCCCTGGACAGGTATTACTCTTCACCTATATCGGGCAGAAGGACGAGCGAGTAACGGTTGGTGCGGGTGACGTAATCAATGTCCAAATGGTCGAAGATGCCCAAGCCCTTGAAGAAGTGGTGGTAACGGCCCAAGGTATTAAAAGGGAAAGGAAAGCCCTGGGTTATGCCGTTACTTCGGTAGGCGCCGAAGCCCTTGAGCAAAGAGCAGAAGGTGATGTGGCCCGGGTACTTGCCGGTAAGGCTTCCGGGGTGCAGATTACTGCCGCCGGGGGTATGTCCGGATCCGGTACTGCAGTTACAGTGCGTGGTCTCAGCTCCTTTAGCGGGAGTAACCAGGCGCTCTTTATCGTAGACGGGGTTCCATTCAGTAATGATACCAACGCCACGGGTAGCTTCATTAACGGTAACGTTGGATCATCGCGTTTCCTCGACCTCGACCCGAACAACATTGAGAGTATCGAGGTACTGAAAGGTCTGGCAGCAGCCACCCTTTACGGTACACGGGGTAAGAACGGTGTGATCCTGATCACAACCAAAGCCGGAGGAGGCAGAGAAGGTGCCAAGAAAACGGAGATCACCATCAACCAGTCATTCTTTACGAATGAAATGGCCTCATTCCCGGATTACCAGGATGAGTACGGTAACGGTTTTGACCAGGCCTTCGGATGGTTCTTCTCCAACTGGGGTCCGAGCTTCGAAAGAGACGGAGTTGCCGGATGGGGTAACCAACCCGCCATTGATTCTCAGGGAACCCTGGAGCACCCGTATTCTACCACGGCCGTGGCCTCAACAAGGGCAGCCTTCCCTGAATTGCAGGGAGCACGCTACCCATGGCGGGCATACGATTCTGTTGAGGATTTCTTCCGCCCTGGCTTTGTTTCCAACACCAACGTCAATATCGCGGGAAGCACCGAGGATGGGAACACCAATTTCAACGTTAACCTCGGTTACCTTAACGATGAGGGCTTTACCCCAGGTAACTCCCTGCAGCGTTTCAACCTTTCCGTAGGTGGACGCTCTCAGCTTTCTAACAAGTTCTCAGTGCAGGCCACAGCCAACTTTGCAAGGACTGACTACCGGACGCCTCCCATTGCCTCTTCCAGGGGTAACGGTACGGACGGTCTTTCTGTCTTCGGGAACGTGCTGTTCACACCTCGTTCGGTGGACCTGATGGGACTTCCGTTTGAGAACCCAATTGACGGCTCCAGCGTTTACTACCGGAATGGTAACGACATCATCAACCCCCGGTGGACTGCAAAAAACGTAACCTACAGGCAGCTCACCCACCGGGTGAACTGGACAGCCTCGCTGACCTACCAGATCAACGACAACCTGAATCTCAACTGGAGGTCCGGTCTCGATTTTTACAACGAACGTAACGAGAACGGCTCAAACAAAGGAGGGGTTGAATTTACACAGGCTATCTTCGGGTTCTATGACACTTATGATAACAACAACACTATCTGGGATCATTTCTTCTCCATCAACGGGAATTATGACATCTCAGAGAAGCTTGGCATGACGTTCACGGTTGGCGCCACTTCCCGTTCGGATTTCTACGACCGGCAAGGGGTTTCCAGTTCGGGTCAGATCGTATTTGGAGTGAAGCGCCACTTTAACTACGAAAACCAACGGCCTATCCAGTTCTCACAGAAGCAGAACATCGTTGGGATCCTCGGACAGGCTACGCTGGATTATGACGACTTCCTGTTCCTGAACGTTTCTGCCCGTACGGACTGGGTCTCCAACCTGACTACGGAAAACAACAGCAAGACGTATCCGGGGGTAAGTGTTTCGTTCCTGCCGATCAATGCATTTGACGGAACCTGGAACGACGCCCTCAGAATGAATTACCTGAAGCTGCGCGCCAGCTACGGTACTTCAGCTACCTTCCCTACTGGGTATCCTGTTGTCAACGTAATCGAGCAAAATACACAGCGATTTGTGGATCCTGCTTCCGGAGCCCTGTTGACAACCAACCAGGTTGACAACTTCCGGGCCAACCCGGATTTGAAGCCTGAGCTCCTAGAGGAGTACGAAGCGGGTCTTGAAGGCCGTTTCTGGGACAGCCGGATCCAGTTTGAGGCTACCTACTTCAACCGGGTCACCAATGACTTGATTGTCACCGAGCCGCTTTCTCCTTCTACCGGATTCAGCTTTACGCAGAGTAACGTAGGGGAAATCCAGAACAAAGGTTGGGAGGCCGACCTGGGTGTCGATATCTTCCGCGGCGAGAATTTCTCCTGGAACTCACGGGTGAACTTCTTCACAAACAGGGAGACGGTTACCGAACAGGAGCAGGATTTCATCGCCTATGCCGGGTCACTGGCAGTAGGTGGTGGGGCATTCCGCGGATCCAACGCAGCTATCAAGGGTGAGTCCCTGGGTACAATCGTTGGTACAGCTATCGCACGTGATGAAGACGGAAACTTCCTGGTCAATGATGGTGGTAACTATGTGGTTGCTGAGGATGTAGACGGCAGAGTGCCGATCGTAGGGGATGCTGTTCCGGATTACACCATGAACTTCATCAACACCCTTCGCTACAAGAACTGGAACATGAACTTCCAGATAAGCCATGTGAGCGGTGGTGACATTCTCTCAAGTACTACTGCAGTGCTGCTTGGACGGGGTCTTATTGTTGAAACAGCAGACCGTCTGGATACGTATGTGCTTCCTGGTGTAAACCAAACTACCGGAGAGACGAATACAAAACAGATCAACAACTCCACATACTTTTTCTCCAACCTGCTTTTCGGACCTACAGAAACACGTATTTACGATGCTTCCGTGATCCGCCTGCAGGAGCTGTCCTTTGGGTACAGCTTCCCGAAAAAGTTCCTGGACAAAACACCTTTCGGTGCATTGACAGTTACTGCTCAGGGCTTCAACCTCTGGTATGATGCCTACAATATGCCTGACGGTGCCAACTTTGACCCGAACGTTGCCGGGGTTGGTATTAACAACGGACGTGGATTTGACTTTATCAACGGTCCGAGTTCACGGCGATATGGAATCAGTATCAAAGCGTCCTTCTAATAAAAATTGTTAATGATATAGTTATTATGAAAAGTCTGATAAAATATATTACGATTGTCTTTATTGCGGGGGGCTTGCTGAATTCCTGCGAGACGACAGACCTGGACTTGAGAACGAGTCCGAACGCCCTGGCCTCTGACCAGGCGGATCCTAACCTGTTGCTGACCAGTATCGAACTGGCCTATGCGACCAACCAGCAGACATTTAGCGATCGGTCAGCCGAGCTGACCCGGATTGACTATATGTTTGGAAGGGATTACTTCAACAACTACCCGGGTTCTACCTTCAATGGGGTATGGGCCCGCACCTACAGTAGTGGTGGAAATGGTGTTGGAGACTTCGTATCCGTGGGTATTCTGACCAACCTCCAGAACCTGGAGCTGCTGCAGGAATCCAACCCGGACGTGGATCTTTCCTTCCACATTGGTGTTGCCAAAGCCCTGTATGCCCATTCGCTGATGCAGCTTGTGGATTTCCTCGGGGAGGCTGCTTTTACGCAGGCTGGACAACCCGCCGATTTTCCAGCGCCGATTCTGGATGACGGGGAAACTGTCTACGATGGAGCCTTTGGCCTTCTCGGAGAAGCATTGAATTTGATGCAATCAGGTCCCAGCACTATTGGTGTTACAGACATCTTCTATGATGCCGACCCTGCCAAATGGATCAAATTAATTGGTACCCTTCAGATGAAGTATCACATGATGAAAGGCAATAATGCGCAGTTCCAGGCAATCGCCGCGGTTGCATCCCGGCATATCTCTTCCTCGGACGATGATTTCTTCCTGAAATATGGAGACCGTGAATTGCAGCCTGACAGCCGGCATCCGGATTTCGCCGCTGATTACACTCCTTCAGGAGCCAACATCTACCAGTCCAACTGGCTGATGGAAACCATGCTCAATGAAGGTGGAGAAGCAGATCCTCGTATCCGCTACTACTTCTACCGTCAGACTGATGAGACTCCAGGAGCAGACGCAGAGCCAGACGAGGAAACCCTCGCATGTTCATTGGCGCAACCTCCTCAGCACTTTATTGATGGCGGGTATACCTACTGCTCCGTACCTAACGGATACTGGGGCCGTACCCACGGGAACGATGAAGGTACTCCTCCTGACAACTTCTTCCGGACCGCCGTTGGTGTTTACCCGGCTGGCGGGCGGTTAGATGATAACAGCTTCGGCAATGTTGGCTTGGGCCTCGGTGGAGGCGGAGCAGGTATAGAACCGATCATCATGGCTTCGTACGTGGATTTCTGGAAAGGTTATATGGCTGGTTCTGATGCAGCTCGTAAGACACATATGCTTAACGGGCTGGCCAAGTCCGTAGAGACGGTTCTAAGTTTCGGAGACCTTGATGGCGGGGCCGTTCAGGATTTTGCGCCAACACCCGGCGATATTGATGATTGGGAACTTGAAGTAAGTACCGCCTATGATGCAGATCCCGATAACGTTTTTGCCACGCAGTACTTCATCACCCTTTATGGAGGTGCCACAGAAGCCTGGGCATACTACAGACTCACTGGAAATCCGGATAACCTGG